>JARGFK010000006.1 GCA_029211065.1 Desulfobacterales bacterium | reverse complement strand
CGGGAAGATCAGTTCGAAGAACAGTTCTGCGTCTGTTTTGATATTTTGGTGAACTTTCACTTTTCCTTTTTGATCGAGGATGCAGACATACATTTTCCGGGCGTGCAGGTCGATGCCGCAATAGTACGTGTGCTGTTGTTTGTAAAAATTCATGGTGTGCCTCCTTTGGGTGAAGGGTTACAGGAATCTTGGCAGATTTCCATATAACACCTTCACCTGAGGGAAGGCCATAACTAGTATCAAATCGTTGCACTTGACTGCCAAAAGCATGCAGCAAGTGAACTCACCGTTAACCCCAAATGGAATAAACGAATTATGCCTGTTTCATTCGACGATATTGAAAATGCATTCTTTTTTGTGAGCATGGATCAGCAGTTCATGCATAACGCATACCTATGCAAGGAAACAGGGGAAATATTCTATACTTCGGAAATTGGTGATTCGGATGAACTTCCGGAAGACATTGATGATCCGGATAAATATATAGCCATCCCTCATAAAAATGAACTCGATCTTGGCAAAGCTCTCGTAATCGAATTTACATTGGAATATATACCAGAAGAGTTGGATGGGGTGTACTCAATCTTTCGCCGCAAGGGTGCATATTCAAGATACAAAGAACTTCTGGAAAGCAAGGGTGCTCTTGAAGATTGGTATAAATTTGAAAACGAACGGCAGAAGATGGCTCTTAGGGAATGGTGCCGGGAAAACGGCATCGAAACCGTGGGTTAACCTGCCGCTTCACCAGATGCGAAGAAGCCTGGCACTATATCGGAGATTTCGCAGTTGGGCGCTATTCTTGCCGCGCGCTGGCGTTTGGCGTTCTATGGCAGAAAAAATACCACTTGTATTGAGATTCAATTAGGTATAAAATTGAGTCTCAATTGGAGGTGTAAAATGAAATTCTTGAGTGTGAGAGATTTAAAAACAAAATCATCACAAGTTTGGAAGGAACTGCCAGGGCAAAAGGAAATGGTCTTGACAAGTAACGGCCGGCCCATTGCCCTTCTTTCATCAATTAATGAAAATAACCTTGAGCAGGTTCTAACTGCATTTCGACGTGCCCGTGCGACGAATGCCGTGGCATCAATTCAATACGAGTCCACTCAAAAAGGGACCGATAAGATATCCATGGATGAGATCAATGATGAAATCGGAATTATAAGGTCTAAACGGAAAAAATGAAAATCGTATTGGACACAAATGTTCTTGTCTCTGGTTTGCTTACTCCCTTTGGTCCGAGCGGTGAAATTGCTCGGATGGTATTCTCAGGTGAGCTTATATTGTATGTCGATGCCAGAATACTGTCAGAATACCATGATGTTCTTCACCGCCCAAAGTTTAACTTTAACAAAGACCATATCGGCACATTGCTTGACTTTATAAAGCAATATGGCCAGTTAATTTCAAGTTCGCCGCTTAAGAACCGTTTGCCAGATCCTGACGATGAGCCATTCCTCGCAGTTGCTATCTCCGGAAGGGTAAGATCTTTAGTCACAGGAAATACAGCCCATTATCCTTCGCCATTACGTGAAGGGATAGATATTTTTTCTCCCTCTGAATTTATTGAGTTTTATAGAAAAAGGGTAACCCAAGTCCGCTCTTGACTCTTTTTCATAGTATTAAGAGTCAAAGGGCAGGTTTTATCCCAAGATACCCATGAATCATTCAAACGACACGCATCGCAAGTCAATCGGCTACATCCTTTGGATCTTCGGGTTCATGGGCGCCCATCGGTTTTACTACGGCAAACCGGTTTCAGGGACTATTTGGTTTTTTACTTTGGGGCTCCTCTTTATCGGCTGGATTATCGATCTCTTTCTTATCCCGTCTATGGACCGTCAGGCCGATATCAGGTTTCGCAGCGGTGATCTCGATCACACGGTTGCATGGATTTTGCTGACGTTTCTCGGATTATTCGGTATTCACCGTTTTTATATGGGAAAGTGGCTTACGGGGATAGTGTACCTGCTGTCAGGCGGCATCTTCGGCCTCGGGTATCTGTATGATCTTTGGACCCTTAATGATCAAGTCTCACTGATAAACAGCAGAGCTTGACCCCATTACGGCACCACTATCCCCGATTCGAAATATAATATGAAAACAAACATTCACCAAAATTCAACTAATAGTGTATTAAACATATTAAAAAGACCCTTACCGAGGCACATATGGCACACTCCGGGCTCTTAGATTCTCAGAGGTAAAGATAACAAAGAGGAGCATAAAAAAATAAAATTATAAATCTTGGCCTATTGTTTATTGGATATAATTAGAAATAAGGGGGGTTGATGTTTGCTTATCGAATAATCTTGACAATGTGTTTTACAATTTTTCTTTCTTCCTGCATGGCAAAACCTGTTCTTATTGGAAAGAGTGATTTGTCCAGGGAAATTAAACAAAAGGCCCCTATTGTCAATAAAATTGATATTTCTCCAGATGGGCGGCATGTCTTATCTGGAAGCTTTGATTCTTTTATACTCTGGGATATTTCTCAAGGACAAAAAATACAAACTTTCGCGCACCCTAAGGGATTTGCCGGTGACACAACAGCAGTCGCTTTTTCACCTGATGGAAAATATTTTGCTTCGGGAGGCAAAGGGACAAAACTTTGGGATTTGGCTACAAGACAAGAAATAAAGACATTTGATGACAATAGAGGTTTTTCCATAACTTTTTCTCCAGACGGTAAATATATTCTATGTGGCGGTCCGCCCTCTGACCTTGCTTTATTTTCTAAACCCAAACCGCCAACCATGAAACTCTATGATGTATCAACAGGAGAAGAAATAAAAGATTTTAAATTACAAAAAAATATCTGGTCAGTTGCTTTTTCTCCGGATGGGAAATATGTCTTGTCAGGCGGCAGCGGCGGCAAAATGGATTTATGGAATATATCAAGCGGGAAGGCTATAAGAACGGTGGAAGCAAGTGGTGGTTTTATGGATCCACGCGTCAATGCGGTTTCTTTCTCTTCAGACGGCAAGCATGTTTTGTCGGGTGGATCCGATAACACCGTCAGATTGTGGAACGCAAATAATTTAACACAGCTAAAGAAATTCGTCGGTCATGATAGTTTTGTCGGAATTAGCTCTGTAGCTTTTTCTCCGGATGGGAAATATGCTTTATCGGCGGGATATGACAGCAAGATAATAATGTGGGATTTAGTGCCAGGTTCTGAATGGAAAACATTTACAGGACATACCGGCATATCCGGCACTTCGGCAAAATTTTTCCCCGATGGCAAATTTGTATTATCTGCAGGCGATGCTTCTACAAGAATATGGAATGTTTCTACTGGGGAAGAAGTTGCTTCAATGATTGCTTTTGAAGACGGCGAATGGATTGTTACAACAGCAAATGGTTATTACAGCTCATCCCCTAAAGGCGACCAGTATCTTCAGGTGAGAGTCGGCGATAAGGAATACAGCATCGAACAGTTACGGGAAAGTTTTTACCGTCCCGACCTTGTCGAGGTTGCACTTTCCGGCGGGTCTTTGAGGGAACTCAAAAACATAGCCGATATAAAACCTCCTCCTGTTGTTGCGATAGTTGATACACCCAAAAGCATTGATAAGAATGAAGCCTCCGTAACCTTGAAAATTATTGATGCCGGCGGAGGGATCGGCGATGTCAGGCTTTATCTCAACGGCTCTGCTGTTATGCTGGACAGTGCAAGAGGTGTAAACGTTGTCGCATCTAATCAGAACGAAATCTATAAAACATATCAACTGAAACTTTCCCCTGGCTTGAACTCAATAAGAGCTATCGTATTTAATGCTGATAATACCATGCAGAGCACAGATGCTATTCAGGAAATAACAGCATCATATAAATTAATTCAAAAGCCTTCTCTCTATGCTCTTGTAATTGGTATCAACGAGTATAAAAACCCCAAGCTCCAGCTTAACTTCGCTGTCGCCGATGCGACCCTATTTGCAGAAACTCTTAGTAAGGGCGCTTTATCTCTTTTTGATAAGGTGGATATAAAAAAGCTTTCCACAAAAGAAGAAACGACAAGGGAAAACATCTTAAATGAACTTAAGTTCATGCAGGCGTTAAACCCCGATGATTTGTTTGTCTTCTACGTAGCAAGCCACGGAACAGTTGACGATGGCGAGTATTTCCTTATTACTTCAAATGTCGGCTCTTTATCTACAGCAAAACTAAAAACGGACGCTGTAAGTCAGAACACACTAAAAGAACTTGTGGCGAATATACCTGCAACAAAGAAATTAATCGTGATCGATACATGCAGTGCCGGCAAATTAGGAGATGCAATACAGACTGCAATGCTGACCAGAGGCATGAGCGAAGATACGGCCATGAAGGTTCTGAGCCGTGCAGTCGGCTCGACCATTTTATCTGCCTCGACCTCTCTTCAGGAGGCGCTGGAAGGTTACAACGGGCATGGGCTCTTTACCTTTGTGCTCGCGGATGGTTTGAACGGCAAGGCTGATAAGAGCAAATCCGGCTTTGTCAAAACGACGGAACTGGCTGATTACGTGGACAATGAAGTGCCTGTGCTGGCAGAGAAAGTTTTTAAACGGGCGCAGTATCCAACAATTTCCATAAGCGGTCAGGGCTTTCCGATTGGGAAGGTCAGGTAATGGGGGGCTGGGGCCGGTCCACGGAAAGTATCTGATATCATATGAAATAGTTTTCATATTTGTTGATGTCCAGAAATGGAGTCGTACCATGAAGTTAAATGCCGGCCTTGTGGGGACATTGCTTAAGGATTATCAGGCAAAGATCAACCGGCGGGAAATCACCAATTATGCGGCTGCCGTCCAGGACAATAACCCCAGATATTTTGATGACAGGGGAGATGCGGAAATCGTATCCCACCCAATGTTTGCAGTGGCCGTCACCTGGCCTGTTTTGAGCCGGCTGGAAACCTACATTGACGCCAAAGAATTTCCAAAAGAAGTTTTAATGACCCAGGTGCACTATTCAGAGCACCTTGTTTTACATCGCCTGATCCGGCCCGGAGATGAACTGTCATTAACCGGAATCTTACAGGCCCTTTTACCCCATCGGGCAGGGACCCATGCCATTATCCGTCTTGATGCTAAAGACAGAAATGGGGACCCAGTTTTCACTGAATATATCGGCGCCATGCTGCGAGGGGTAGACTGTGGAAAAGGAGGCAGGGCAGGGGAAATTCCTTTGCTTCCGGAAAATGATAACGAGACAGAAGTCCTCTGGGCATCAGACATTCACATTGATCCGCTGCGCCCCTATATTTATGACGGATGCAGCAACATCGAATTTCCCATTCATACTTCACCAAAGTTTGCCGCGATGGTGGGGCTGCCGGGGATTATTTTGCAGGGGACGGCGACCCTGGCTTACGCGGTCCGTGAACTGGTCAACAATGAAGCTGATAATGAGCCTGCCAGGATTGCCGAGATTGCATGCAGATTCAGCGGAATGATCCGGCCCGGAACCGATATTAAAGTGTGTTGTACCGGAAAGAAATCCCATGAACATTTTACGGATGTTTTTTTTGAGGTTTACAACAGTGAAGGAAAGAAAGCGATTCGTGCAGGATATGTCAAAATAATGAAAAAGGAGGTGAAATGAACACTACTGAAAGATTGCCGCTTGTTAATTCCTACATTGATAAATGGGCCAAAGAGCAGCCGGATTCGATAGCCATGGTTCAACATGAAGACGGCAGGGAAATCACCTATAAGAAGTTTAGCGTATTAATTGATTTTTTTGCATTCAAATTAATGGACATGGATATTCAAAAAGGAGACCGGGTGGCAACACAGCTGGTATTGCTTCCGGAACATATGGCGCTGATGTATGCCTGTTTTAAAATCGGGGCGATTATTGCCCCGCTGGATGTCCGCCTGAGTGAAAATGAAGTGGTCCGGGACATCAACAAGATTGAGGCCAAAGCCTTTTTCTTTTTAGGACAAACCCCTGTCCGTGATTTCAGGATGATTGGAAAAGCGGTTCAAAAGGGATGTCCGTCCGTAAAACATCTGGTGCAATTCACGGCTGATCCGAAACCCGGGGAGATTATCCAGGGGGCGGTAAGCATTTCCGATCTCATGAACAAGATCCGCCTGGTGTGGTTGAAACTGACGGATATATTCACAGGAAAACTTAAAAAAACATATCAACAGGCGAATACAAGAACCCCGGCATTAATCATTTATACCACCGGCACGACCGGAGAACCCAAACCGGCTGTGTTGTGCCATGAAAATATCATTGTTCAGAACCAGATACTGGAAAGGGGCATTGATTATAAAGGTGATAAAAAAGATTTTTCAATCCTTGTGAATCTTCCTCCGAGTCACGTGGGATGCGTCACGGAAACATTTATGACCACCATGTTTCTGGGCGGAAAAGCCGTTCTGCTGAGGATATTTGACGTCAAAGCCACCCTGGAAGCCATTGAACGCCATAAGATCAAGGTGATCGGGCAGATTCCCACCATGTTTCGAATGCTCTGGAATTTTCCGGAATATAAGAAATATGACCTTTCAAGCCTTGATTTTGTTGCTTATGCCGGATCGGCGGTTGACACGACTTTTCTAAAAAAACTGTCAACCATGGCCCCCAAATTCGGAACCGGCATCGGGATGACGGAAAACGCCGGCTTTGCGACCTTTACCCCTGCCGGTATATCCCTTGAGGAGATGGCAGGGCAGGTGGGGCGGGCCTTTCCTGATCTGGCCGCGGTATCTGTTCGAAAGCCCATGGAAGCGGACGGATCTGCGGGAGAAGAATTGGCGGATGGAGAGATCGGGGAAATCTGCTATCATCCGCCCATCGTGTTTTTAGGATATTATAATCAGCCCGAAGAAACAAAAAGGGCGGTTTCAAATGAAGGCATACTGTATACCGGAGATCTGGGATATTTTAAACAAATGGGCGGTTATAAAGCGTTGTATCTTTCCGGGCGAAAGAAATTTGTTGTCAAACAAAAAGGCTACAATGTCTTTCCGGGAGAGGTTGAAGAACATATTGCCCAAATGGAAGGCGTTGATGCTGTGGAAGTGATCGGCATGAAGCATCAGCTTTTTGACGAGGGAATTTTTGCCTTTGTCCGCCCGCTGCCGAACGTCAGCCTGAAAAGCGAGGATGTGATGGCGCACTGCAAATCCATCGCTTCCTATAAAAGACCGCAGCATATTGAAATATGGCCGTCCAATAAAGAGCTGCCGTTGACCCGGAGCACAAAAGTGGACAAGCTCAAATTAAAAGAACAGGCTCAATTAATTGTTGAACAGTTAAGGACGAAAGGGAAATGGGATGCAATCCCTGAAGGATGAGCGAGATGTAAAATGTGTGACGCCCTCAGCGGGGTTGGGGCCGAACCATGGGAAGTATCTGACATTATTCAGGCTTTCTATAAGAAGTGAGTGCTAAGTCCGCCCACGATGGTCCGATCCTTCAATTTACTCAATCCATAAACGTTGTGCCGTAACTGAAAAGGGGTCAACATGCCGAATGGAAGACCAGGCGATCATCCGTTAACAGACATTACAGCCCACAAGATCCTGACATACTCCCGGCGTGCAGACAGTCTAATGCGAAAACTGCACAAGGTTGTTTCGCCGGCCATTCTCTGGAAATTTCTGTATTTATTGCAGCGAGAAGGGGATACGATCCGTGTTCAGGGAACGGAAAAGCGGATAACAATCCGGGAATTCGAGGATATCCTTGCCGATCTGCTGGGTTCAGCCGAAGCGCTTGCCAGGCAGTTCAAGTCGGCAGAGCAGGCGATCAAGAAGAAATAGGCTGCGCGATAACCGGATGCATGCGATTAAAAGCATCAGTCTCGCGGCCTTTTCATCAAGGTTTCAGTTCGATAAGAAACCTATGGATTTGGACAGGCGTTTACAATTCTCACAGCCCCTTGGTTCCCATCGCCAATGCCGGAATATCCCTGTATTTCTTTAACTGGTTGACTCCATGTGTATTCCTATTTATTCTGGTGCCGGGGATCCTTCTGCGGATCTAATATAAGAGCGAAGGCTCTTCGGGGTCGGGGGGGTACGCTGAGTTTGCTGAATAACGGAAGCGGTTGTTCCCGGCAGCTTGGTATTAACTTTAAATCAGGAGGGATCAGCATCATGAAAATAAATCCGGATTTTGTTTCACCTTGCGGTCTTTATTGCGGCGTCTGTGCTATTTATATCGCACACCGTGATCATAATCAGAAATTCAAGGAGCTGTTAGTGAATCTCTACAAGGGAGGCGTTTCCGGCAAAGGAATTCTTCCCAACAGCGAAAATCTTTCAGTAGAAGATATCCGATGCAACGGGTGCTTATCTGATGATCAGTTTATACATTGCAGGCAGTGCGAGATCAGGGCATGCACCCAGGAAAAAGGTTACACCGGGTGCCACGAGTGCGATGACTTTCCCTGCCGGCATATTGAAAACTTTCCCATGGCTGTCGGCAAAAAAGTTATTTTAAGGGCGATACCCTATTGGCGAAAGGTTGGTACTGAAAAATGGATTCAAGATGAAGAAGCCCGTTATATTTGTCCGGAATGCGGCCATAAGGTTTTCCGGGGCGCTGTAAAATGTAATCAATGCAAAGTGAAGCTGGACCTAGACTAGTTTTTTTCGAGAATAAGCTATTTCATCTATAGATTACAAAGACTATATTGAACTAGGAGTTTCCTTTTTATTTAAAGCCGATAAAGTGGGCATGCCACGACGAATATGTATTGTTACGCTTTTTAACGGGCGCCATAGGATGCCAGCATGAACCCGAGAGTAAAATTAGCAGCAGCTCAAACCCCGGACGGCGGCGAGATGGTGCTGTATCAGCATGACCGTGATTTCCTGATCCGGATCAACGGCCAGGATTTGATGCACAGCCGCCAGCATGAGTCGGAACTGGCGCTGGCGCAGCTGGGTTGTGCGCATCTGGCCGACCGCGAAGCGCCCAGCATCCTCATCGGCGGTCTGGGCATGGGCTACACCCTGCGCCAGGCCCTGGATATGCTCAGCCCCAACGCCCAGGTTATGGTGGGTGAACTGCTGGATGCCGTGGTCGAATGGAATCGTGAATTTTTCGGAAAACTCAACGGCCGGCCCCTGGGGGACAAACGCGTCGACCTCAAGACAGGGGATATCGTCGAGCTTATCTCACGTTCCAAGGGGAGATTCGATGCGATCCTGCTGGATATTGATAATGGCCCCAGCGCGATAACCGATTCGGCCAACCGCCGTCTGTACGGTCGCGAAGGCATTCAGGCCTGTTGCCGCGCATTGCGCGAACAGGGGTCTCTGGCGGTGTGGTCGGGCGAGCCGAGTAAAAAATTCGAACAGCTCTTGATGAACTGCGGTTTGCATGTGCGCCGTTTTCGAGTCCCCGCCTACAAGGGGAGTAAAGCGAAGTCGCGTTTTGTGTGGGTGGCTTCAGAGGACAAGCTTGTCCTGCCCCCCGGCGGCGGCGAGCCGCGCCTGCCGCCCAAGAACGATTCGAAGGGAAGCCGTAGACGATCCAGAGGGAGACGGTAGCCCCAGGGGGCAGTTCTCCATATTTTAAACATGACAGCAACATAAGTGGACGCCATGCCTCGAACCAGACTATACATGGCCCCTATGAAGGGGTTTGCCGACTATATTTTCAGAAGTGCGTTTGCAGACCATTTCGGCGGGTTCGACCTGGCGGTGGCGCCGTTCATCGCCAGCAAACAGGATCGCCGCATCAAGCGAAAATACGTTAAAGACGTCCTTCCGGAAAACAATACCCGCATGCCGGTTGTGCCCCAGATTCTGGGCAAAACCCCAGCGGATTTTATCTTTCTGGCCAACTACCTGTATGACCTGGGGTATGACACCGTCAACTGGAACCTGGGCTGCCCTTTTCCCATGGTGGCCAACAAGCAACGGGGCTCCGGCATGCTGCCCCACACGGACCGGATACAGGCCTTTCTCGACAGGGTCATGCCCGAACTGCGAGGTTCGCTTTCCATCAAAGTGCGGCTGGGATGGAAAGAAAGCGCTGATCTCTTCAGGCTGCTGCCGGTGATCGACCCATACCCTCTATCGGAAATCATTATTCATCCCCGGACCGGGCTGCAGCGTTACCAGGGGCCTGTGGATCTGGACGCCTTTGAAGATTGCCTGGCCGTTACGCGCCACCCGGTGGTTTACAACGGAGATATCCGAACGGTTGATGATTTCAGGCGGCTTTCCCGACGCTTCAGCCGTGTCCATGCATGGATGATCGGGCGCTGGTGTCTGGCCGATCCTTTTCTGCCGGTTCGCATCACAACAGGCGCCGATGATATTCCGGATAAAATCCGTCGGATGCAGCGGTTTCACGAGGACCTGTTTGAGGCCTACAACCGCTTATTGGATGGCCCTTCCCACGTGTTGGGCAAGATGAAAGGATTCTGGCAATATTTTTCACTGCCCTTCGAAGACAGCAAAAAGGCAATGAAAATAATCGTAAAAACGCGCCGACCGGATCAGTACCTGGCGCAGGCAAATTTGTTTTTCGAGACCCAGGCGCAGTTGCGCCTGCCGGAGGTGGACCTTTCGGCTTGAAATATTTTTTCAGGAGACCCGGGAGATGAAAAACTTCAATAAGCGCTATATATTGGCCCTTGACCAGGGAACAACCAGTTCCCGTGCCGTACTGATAGATAAAAGAGGGACGATATTTGCCACCGCCCAGAAAGAGTTTAAACAACTCTTTCCGCAACCCGGCTGGGTCGAGCACGATCCCTTTGAAATATGGACCAGCCAGGTTGAAGTGGCCCGGGACGTAATCAGAAATAACGGCGTCGACACGAATGCCATTGCCGGGGTCGGCATTACCAATCAGCGGGAGACGACGGTTGTCTGGGACCGAAGTACCGGCAGGCCGCTATATAACGCGATTGTCTGGCAGGACAGACGCACATCGGAATTTTGTGACGAATTAAAACACCGGGGCCTGACAGAAACAATTCGGCAGAAGACCGGTCTTTTAATTGACGCATATTTTTCCGCCACCAAGTTAAAATGGATACTGGACAACGTCATCGGAGCGCGGGTCCTGGCGGAAAAAGGCCGATTGGCTTTCGGAACGATTGACACCTGGCTGATCTGGAACTTAACCGGGGGAAAAATCCATGCTACCGATGCCACCAACGCAAGCCGAACCATGCTTTTCAATATCCACAGCCTGACATGGGATGACGCGCTTTTAGATATTTTTAATATTCCGCCATCCGTTCTGCCGGAGGTGAAAAGCAGCAGCGAGATTTATGCGGAAACCGCTGCGGGTGTCTTTAACGCCGCTCTTCCCATCTGCGGGATTGCAGGGGACCAGCAGGCCGCCCTTTTCGGGCAGATGTGCGTTAAAGCAGGCATGATTAAAAATACCTACGGTACGGGCTG
The DNA here is from genome assembly GCA_029211065.1 of Desulfobacterales bacterium. Taxonomy (NCBI): domain Bacteria; kingdom Pseudomonadati; phylum Thermodesulfobacteriota; class Desulfobacteria; order Desulfobacterales; species Desulfobacterales bacterium. The sequence goes on along the minus strand of JARGFK010000006.1, from coordinate 63,844 downwards.
CTTTATGATCATGAATACGGGAGATGCGCCGGTCGTGTCCGAAAACAACCTTCTGACAACGCTTGCCTGGGTCATGGGCGGCAAAGCCACCTATGCCCTTGAAGGCAGCATCTTCATCGGCGGAGCGGTTGTCCAGTGGTTGCGGGACGGCCTAAAAATCATAAAAGAATCAAAGGAAGTTGAGGAACTGGCCCGCGCAGCAAAAGACAACGGCGGCGTCTATCTCGTGCCCGCGTTTACGGGCCTGGGCGCGCCCCACTGGGACCCGTACGCGCGGGGAACCATCGTCGGCATTACCCGGGGCACCACCCAAAGCCATATTGCCAGGGCTGCCCTTGAATCCATAGCGTATCAGACCAAGGATGTTCTGGATGCGATGACGGCGGATTCACATATCCCGGCCAAAGAACTAAGGGTCGATGGCGGCGCCTCAATTAATCGACTGTTAATGCAGTTCCAGGCCGATATATTGGGCATCAAGGTGATACGCCCGAACATTCTGGAAACAACGGCAATGGGTTCGGGTTTTTTGGCCGGATTGGCAGTGGGCTTTTGGGAAAGTTTAGATGAGATTAATTTGCTCCGGCAAAAAGACACGGAATTTCTCCCGGGCCTTGATAAAGACATCGTGCAACCATGGTTAGACAACTGGAAAGAAGCGGTCAACCGCTCGAAAAACTGGAGCAGGTGACAGGCCTTTGCGGGCCGGACCCCGCTAACAGATTGAACCGCCCCGGCGGGCGCATGCCCCGTCCCGCCGGGGCGGGACTGCAGGGTGTCAATCCTCTCACATTTCTCAAGATCCTCCCCACCACCGATGCTGCAATCCCACAGGCGGCAGCGTACAACGATTCAGGTTGGCCGCAAAACATATAAACCGACAGAATAATATATCGCCCATTTCTGAGCGCCGCTGCGCCGTGGAGGCTGAGCTGGATGACGGTTCAATCGTCGGAGGCAAAGCGACTAAACCACTGCGCAAATAGCCGGGCGCGTTATTTGCGTGAACCGATATATTCAGGTTACACCATTGTCTTCAACCATGTGACACCTGGGGGCGCACACGTGGCGCATATTTTTATAAATTATAAATTATCTTAACATGTTGATCAGTTTTCCGGAAAGTTTTAAAAAAGGCATGACAATTGCATTTGGTTTGTAATCGAATATTAGTCTGTAACTATTTGCGAAATAACAGTTATCATGCCGGCACCACTTCCGGTGGTTGAAATAAATTTTGAGGCCAAACGGAAGGGCAGCCCACATAAGGTGAACTATGCATTTGGCAACCCGCTCAGCCCTGCAAAACAGCATTCCAGCATCCCCTCTATCGGATAGCCAGGCGTATCTGAGGGACAATGAAATCTGCATTGACCTGAAAGGGCCTGATTATCCGCAGCAACTGCTGAATTTTCTGGAATTGATCCTTAACAATATCTACTCCGGCGTTATCGTCTGCGACCGTGATACCCGCATAATTTTCATCAATCAAGTCTACGCGGATTTGCTCAAGGTGGATCGGCACAAGGCCCTGGGCCGAAAAATTCATGATTTTTTTCAGGCGTCCAGATTGAGCCGGGTGATTGAGTCCGGTCAGGCTGAGCTGGGTCAGCGTTGCGCGCTTAAAACGGAAATGCCGCTGCTGGTGAATCGTATTCCGCTAAAGTACCAGGGCCGCAGCACCGGTGCCATCTTACAAACGGTTTTTCGTGATTTCAATCAGTTTGCCGATCTGGTCAATCAGTTCAACCTACTTGAGAATGAATGTAAATTCTATAAAAAAGGGTTAAAAAGTCTTCTGGTCGCCCAATACAACTTCCAGTCCATTATCGGCCAGAGCGCGATCATCAATGACGCCAAAAACCTGGCTGAAAAATATGCACAGACCGATTCCCCTGTATTGATCACCGGTGCTACCGGATCCGGCAAAGAACTTTTCGCCCATGCCGTTCACAATGCCTCCCCCCGCCAATCCGGGCCGTTTGTTTGCCTCAACGCTGCGGCCATTCCGCGCGAACTGTTGGAGTCGGAAATATTCGGCTATATGGCCGGCGCTTTCACCGGTGCTTCCAGCAAGGGAAAATCCGGAAAAATCGAGTTGGCCCATCAGGGAACCCTTTTTCTCGACGAAATCGGTGAACTGCCGGTAGACGCTCAGGCCAAGTTGCTGCGGGTACTGGATACCCGAATGCTGGACAAAATCGGAAGCACCAGCTCTATTCCGGTAAATTTCCGCCTGGTGGCCGCGACCAATCGCAATCTGCCGGAACTGATCGCCAGACGCCGCTTTCGTGATGATTTGTATTATCGCATGAATACCATGCTAATTACAGTTCCGACCTTGGCGGATCGGCCGGAAGATATTCCGCTTCTGGTTAACCATTTTTTGAAATACCTGGGTCGTACGGAGCTGCAACCCAGCAAAAAAGTGTGGCAAATCCTGAATAAACATGGCTGGCCGGGGAACATACGTGAGTTGAAAAATGCTATTGAACGGGCCGTCAGCCTGGCTGCCGGCAAGGTTATTGACGTTGAACACTTACCCGATAACATTATCGCTTGCGAGAAATCGGAAATACGCCTGTCAGGAAAATCGGACACCGCTTTAGCAGATGAAATGGCCGCTTATGAAAAGGCCCTCCTTGAAAGCCGTCTTAAACATTGCAACCACAATATGTCCCAAGCCTCCCGGTCGTTAGGCGTGTCCCGATCAACACTTTATGAAAAATGCCGCAGATACAGTCTGCTCTAGCCGATTTACGGTTTTGAAGCGCATGCGTCTTTAGTCTGGTTGGCCCTTAAATTAAATTCCAAGAGCGGCGTGACCGTCCGTTCTCCCTCAACAAATAAATCCTCTCAAATCATCTCGCCTACGCGGTTTTTGCTCAGGCACCCAGTATGAAGATCCGTACATGTCCGAAATATCGGGCACTTACCAGAAGAACAAAACAATGTTTGGCTGATTACGCACAACCCCTTTAAAAACATAATCAACCAGATAATACAGTTAGTTATAAGCCCGATAGGGTTTTATTTTTAACGATGGCACGCGTTTTGCTTAAGACATATAGCGAAAGACAATTTACAGCGACCCGTTTCCTCAATCCTAAGGAGAATGTGTTTATGAATTCTGTAAGAGTTTCAAAAAAAGATTTTATCATCCCACGCTGCACGCTGACCTGTCCGGCTGAAGTGGATGTACCGCGCTATATTCGTGCGGTAAAGGAAGGCCGGTATGATGATGCCGTAGCGGTCTTGCGGGAGAAACTGCCTATACCCACAGTTTGCGCGGATGCCTGTTTTGCACCCTGTGAAGATGTGTGTGCATACAAGCAGTTTGGCGACCCGATTGCCATTCGGGCCTTGAAGCGCACAGCCGTGGATAATGGTGGCGATGCCTGGAAGCAACGTCAGCAAAAGACTCCCGTAACCGGAAAATCAGTGGGCGTGGTCGGAGCCGGCCCGGCCGGTTTAACGGCAGCTTATTACCTGGCGCTGCGGGGCCATGCTGTAACCCTGTATGACATTTTCCCCCAACCCGGAGGCATGTTGCGCTACGGAATTCCGCGCTACCGGCTGCCTCAGGAAAGGCTGGACAAAGATATTCAGGTCATCATGGATCTGGGCATAACGTTCAAAGGCGATACCACCATCGGTCGGGAACTCAGCCTCAGTCAATTGCGGCAGAATTGCGACGCTGTGTTTATTGCCACAGGCGCCAATTCTTCAGCCCGAATTTCGCTGGAAGGCAAAGAAAAAAAAGGAGTCATCTGGGGCTGGGATTTTTTGCGGGATGTTGCCTTGGGGCACACCCCGAAGGTCGGCGCTAAGGTGGCGGTGATCGGGGGTGGAAATGTGGCCGTGGATGTGGCCCTGACCGCCCGGCGTCTGGGAGCCCGCAAGGTCAGTGTCATTTGCCTGGAATCCCGTGAAGAAATGCCGGCCCATCCCTGGGAAATTAAACTGGCCGAAGAAGAAGGGGTAACTTTTCTCTGCGAGTGGGCCCCCAGGCAGGTTTTAGGAGATGACTGCGCCTGTGGTATCGGTTTGATGCGCTGCGTTTCCGTTTTTGACGATGCCTGCGTCTTCAACCCTTCTTACGATGACATGATCACCAACAAAATTGATGCCGACACCGTTATTTTGGCCATCGGGCAGGCGCCTATACTGGATTTCGTCAAGGAACATTCCCGTATTAGCGTCAAGGGCAGCCGTATCAGCACCGATGACAACCTGGCCACCGGGGAGCCGGGCATTTTTTCGGGTGGCGACGTGGTCACCGGACCGAAGTCAATCGTCGGTGGAATTGCCCAAGGCCGAAAGGCGGCAGCGGCGATTGATCGGTATTTGGGGGGAACAGGCGAGGTTGCGGAACAACTGGCCCCGGCTGAAGATGACATCGTGCTGCCGCCCATGGAACGAGTTATTCGTCAGTGCAATCAGATGGCGCATCTGGCCCCCTGGGAACGCCAGGGATTTGAGCAGGTGGAACAGGGTCTGGCGCCCGATCAGGTCAGCGCTGAAGCCAGCCGTTGCCTCAACTGTGATGCGCGACAATTTGAAGTCATTCTGGATACCGAAAAATGTAAAGAGTGTGGCTATTGCAAAGAAGTTTGCAGCGTGGAAACCTTCGGAGCAGCCGATTTCTTCAATGGCAAGGGCTACCGGCCGATGGTGGTCAAAAGAGCCGACTGGTGTGTCGGTTGTTTCAAATGCTTTTTCGTCTGTCCGGATTTTGCCATTAACGTTAAAGAACTAACCGCTTGATCGGCTGGAGGTTTACACTATGAAACGATATTTGGAAACAGGGAATTTCGCGATTACGGAAGGGGCACTGCTGGCCGGCTGTCGCTTTTTCTGCGGATACCCGATTACACCGGCAACGGAACTGGCCGAAGCCATGAGCAAACGATTGCCCCAAATCGGCGGCGTTTATCTGCAGGCCGAGGATGAATGCGCGGCCATGCATCTTTGCATCGGGGCTTCACTGGGCGGCATGAAAGCCATGACCGCCACGTCAGGACCGGGCTATATTCTGTATGCCGATCCTTTTGGTTGGGCGATTGGCTGCGAAATGCCCCTGGTGGTTCTCAACTCCGGACGGGTGGGGCCGGTCAGCGGCATTACCGGTGCGCCCGGCCAGGGCGAATTCTATTTAACCCGCTATCCCACGCAGGGGGGCAATTTCGAAAGCGTGGTGCTGGCGCCCAACTCGGCCCAGGAATGCATGCTGATGGTCTGCGAAGCCTTCTACCTGTCGGAACGCCTGCGCATGCCGATTACGGTTCTGGCGGATCAGTTGATTACCGACGGTATGGAAGACATTTCCGTGCCTGAAAACGAAGCTGAAATGAAGGAAATGGGTATCCGCACCTATCCGCGCAAACACCACGCTGGCCCCGATTTTTACCCCCATACCGATGCCTTGGACATTCCGCCCGTGCAGATGGGAATCGGTGCAGGCGGCTTATGTTCGGACTGGACGCCGACTCCGGAAGGCTATGACATCGAAGAAGTTTCCGATCATCATAAGCATGCCTATCGTTTAATCTACAAGGTCCGTAACAATCGAAGCCTGTTTAACCATCATTATGAAAAGAAATTCATGGATGATGATCCGGATCTGGTTGTGGTCTCTTATGGCACACCCTCCCGCGTGGTTAACACGGCCGTGGGAAAAGCCCGATCACAGGGTCTCAAGGTCGGGGCCTTGCGCCTTATCAACCTCTGGCCCTTTCCGGATGAGCTTTTCAAACGCGCTACCACATACCTGTCGGTGGAACTCAATTGGGACGGAGAATTGGTCCGGGAAGTGCAACGTGCGGCTTCCAAGGATTCCAAGGTTCATTTTCTAGGGTCCTGCGGCGACCTGCCCACCATCCCGGATTTGCTGGAAACATTTGAAAAAATCTTAAAAAACCAACCCTTGGCACGCAAGGATTGGGTTTTGGAGGTCTGGTAATGGCAACACAATATAGCTCATCGGCCCTTGTGGACAATTATTTGCGAAAACGCAAAATTCCCAGCACTGCATGTTCCGGTTGCGGATTGGGAATTAACCATAAAATCGTAATTCAAGCCATAGAAGAACTACACCTGTCCGTTAATGACATTGTCTGGGGCACATCCATTGGGTGTGCCGGACGACAGACCTTTGCCACCTGGCAGGGAGACGGGTTTGCCGGCACCCATGGCAGGGCGTATGCCATTGCCCGGGGGCTTCGAATCGCTCTGCCGCGCGATAAAAAAATCATTCTGACCGTGGGAGATGGTGACGCTTTCGGCATCGGCCTGTTGCATCTGATTCACAGCGCCCGTTCCAACGCCGACATGACGGTTATCGTCAACGACAACCTGGGATATCAGTCCACCGGCGGCCAATTCGGTTTTACGACGCCCCAAGGTGTCAAAACCGATTCCAGCCCCTACGGCATGTTTGAGCATAACCTCATGAGCGAAGGCATGGACGTCATGCACATCCTCAAGGGTGCAGGGGCAACGTTCCTGGCGCGCCACGTCTGCATGGATGGTGCGGAAGCCGTTGAATCCGTTAAAAAAGCCATTCTCAACCCCGGCTTCTCGCTGGTGCATATGCCCTATCCGTGCCCGACCAATTTTGCCTCGCGTCACCTGGGATCCCGGAATGCGGTCAATATTTTCAACTGGATGAAGGAAAGAAGCGCGCCCCTGGGCAAGGAAACGCCCGATACCATCTGGGCCACCGGAATCTATCACGACGCCGTCGGCTCGCGATCCGAATTTTCGGATCATATCTGGAGCACAGTCAATAAAATCAGGAGGACAGGTGCGTTATGAAAGAAAGATTTGAAATTGTAGCCAGTGGCTTTGGCGGCCAGGGCGTTGTCCGATTGGGACAGATTCTGGGAGAAGCAGCGGTCAAGGAGGGCTTGCGTGTGACCATGCTCAAGAGTCATGGCACCGAAATGCGCGGTGGTTATGTTCGCAGTCAGATCGTGTTGTCCCATAAAGCCATCGACAGCCCCATGTGCGAAAATGTTGACATCTTCATCGCGCTTTCTTCAGCAGCATACAACCGGTTTAAAAATACGGTGCCGGAACCGGGCCTGATCCTCTACGATCCGGCCTTTTTGGAAGCCATCGATGAGAGTTTGCCCTGTCGGCAGAAAGCGCTGCCGGCCAAGCAGCTGGCGGTTGACAACTTCGGCAAACCCATTTTCAGCAATACCATCGCATTGGGGGCCATGGCCAAACTGCTGGAAGGAACCTTAAAAAAAGAGGTTATTTTAGAAAGTATTCTGGAAATCATTCCCAAGTACCAGGATGAAAACCGCAGGGCGTTTCAGATCGGGTACGACCAGATGTAACTTTGAAACTTGAAACTTGATGGACTTGTAAAAAATCGAAAATGCGTCTTTATCGTCATTCCCGCGAATGCGGGAATCCAGTGATTTCAAATGGTTCTGGATGCCTGCCTTCGCAGGCATGACGGGATTTAGGACTTTTTACGAATGTGTCAAACTTTATGTTTAAAACTGAAAACTTGGGTGGACTTTCTCTAAATTTTTTCTTCCAATTTTTCCAACTACGAAAGAGACTGTTATGACGGGATGTAGCGTATCGACCAAGTTAATCACCGTGAAAGCGGTTGTGGCCACCTACATCAAGGAAGGCTGTCACATCGGCTTTGGCGGGTTTTCACTCTGCCGGAACGCGATGGCAATCTCGCATGAGATTATCCGTCGGAAAATCGGCCGACTGCACATTTCAAGCGTTAATCCATCCTATTCGGTGGACATACTGATTGGCGCCGGACTGGTGCAGTCGGTGGAGTCGGGTTGCCTGAACATGGAGAGATTGGGGTTGCCGCGCAATTTCTGTCGGGCCGTGGAACAGGGCCAGGTTAAGTCCGAAGACTACGATCATCTGAGCATGACGCTACGCTACCTGGCCGGAGCGATGGGCATGAGCTTTATTCCCACCAAGGCCGGCCTGGGTTCCGATATCATGCGACTTCAAGTGCTGCCTCGAAAAAAAGTGGCCGAAACCAATTGCCCCTTTAGCGGCGAAAAGTATCTGCTGTTTCCGGCCTGTACACCGGATGTGGCGGTAATTCATGTCACCCGTGCTGATGAACAGGGGAATTGTCAGATAGACGGCACTTTTTTCGCCGACGAGTACATTGCCAAAGCTTCAAAAACGGTGATCGTGGTGGCCGAACAGCTCGTGCCCACGGAGGTCATTCGCGCCAGTCCTCAGAATACGGTGATACCCGCCTATCGCGTGGATGCACTGGTGCATCAACCCCATGGCGCCTATCCCACATCGGTGCCCGGCCTTTATGACTACGATTACGAGGCCCTGCAGGATTATCAGGCCCATGCCCGCAAACCGGTAAGCTTTCAGGAGTACCTGAACCGCAATGTTTACGCGTTTGAAAGTTTCGAAGAATATCTCGATACCGTTTTATCACTGGGCCGCATGCATAAAATCGCCTGTGATCCCCGTCTGGGTTATTCACCCTGGGTCGCCGAACTGGTAACGACCGGCGGCCGCACGGGTGCGCTTCCGGAAGGTTACACCCGCAATGAAATGATGATTGTGGCCGCAGCGCGCCAGTTCATAGACGGAGAGATCGCCATCATCGGCACGGGTCTGCCCATGGCCGCCTGTACCCTGGCCATGTCCACCCATGCACCAAATTTGGAGTACATTGTGGAAACCGGCATCGGCGGCATTGACCCCCGGCATGCCTGCCTCTCAGTGGCCGATACGCGTCTGTACGGGGCGGCCAGACCGTCTTTTGTAAGCAACACGCTGGATGCGCTGGGATTTTTAGTGCAGCGGGGCCTGGCGGACGTGGGGTTTCTGGGGGGGGCGCAGATCGACCAGTACGGCAATCTGAATGCGACCGCCACCGGTGACTACTTAAAGCCTTCCAAGCGTTTTCCGGGCAGTGGCGGCGCCAATCCCATCGCGTCCTGCGCCAATCGCCTGCTGACCATCATCGTCCATGAGCGCCGGCGTTTTCTGGAACGGGTGGAGTATATCACCAGTCCCGGCTTTCTTACGGGCGGCAATTCGCGCTGGGAGGCCGGTCTGCGTGGGAAAGGGCCGGATCGCGTGATCACCGATCTGGCGATCATGGATTTCGAGCCGGAAAGCAAACGAATGCGGGTGGTTTCACTGCACCCGGGCGTTACCCGCCGGCAGGTAGAGGAAGCCACCGCTTTTGAAATGTTGTTTTCCGACGACCTGGTCGAGACGCCGCCGCCGACCGAAACCGAGCTGAGCATTTTGCGCAACCGCATCGGGCGGGTGTATCTGGGCGGCTGACACTATTCGGCAAAAATAGGTTCCAGATGAGTTTTTGACACCATAGACTCGACTGTTTTTTATAAAAAATGGCGCATCGTTCTTAGAGGAGAATCAAAATGGCCGAGTTTTTACACTATTTTCCGCAGGCATTCTCCTGCGTTAACCTGGTCACCCTGGTACTGGGGGTCATCGTGGGGCTGGTCCTTGGCGCCACCCCCGGTTTGAGCCCCACCATGGCGGTGGCCCTGCTGGTGCCCTTTACCTTTCACATGGATGCGACCGCAGGGCTCATCCTGCTGGGTTCCGTTTATACGGCCAGTGTCGCCGGCGGGGCGATTTCCGCTATTTTGATCAAGATACCGGGTGCCCCCGCCAACATTGCCACCCTGCTGGACGGCTACCCCATGGCCCAGCAGGGCAAGGCGCAATCCGCGCTGAATATCTGTTTTATCAGCTCTCTAATCGGCGGTCTCTTCGGCATGCTGGTGATGATTCTGTTCACCCCGCCCTTGGCCGCGGTTGCCCTGGAATTCGGCCCTTCGCATATGTTCTGGGTCGCTGTTTTCGGCATCACGGTCATGGCCGGCCTGGCATCGGGATCGATGGCCAAGGGGCTGATCGGCGGTGCGTTCGGCCTGTTGATTTCCACGATCGGCTACAGCCCGATTCTGGGGGTTCCCCGCTTCATCTTTCATGACGTCCTGGTGGGGGGGGTCGCTATCGTGCCGGCCCTCATCGGGCTATTCGCCATTCCGCAGGTTTTTTCCATGGCGGAGAAACTGAATCAAGGCAGTATTGAACATCTCGCTTACAAGCCGGAAAGAGGGGTCCTGTTGAAAACCATCGTCGAGAACCTCAAGATGGTCAAAGCGCTGAGCATCGGATCCGTCGTCGGCGCCATCATCGGTGTGATCCCCGGCGCCGGCGGGCAGGTGGCCGGTCTGATAGCCTATGACCAGACCCGGAAATTTTCCAAAAACCCCGAAAGCTTCGGCACCGGCAACCCCCAGGGGGTGGCGGCGGCGGAAGCGGCCAACAATGCCATGGTGGGGCCGTCCCTGATTCCCCTGCTGACGCTGAGCATTCCCGGAAGTCCGACGGCGGCCGTCCTGCTGGGAGGGCTTTTGATTCACGGCCTGTTTCCCGGGCCGGATCTTTTTCTCAACTACCCGAATGTAACCTATACCTTTATCGGCAGCATGGTGCTGGCCCAGGTCGGCATGTGCATTTTCGGTATTCTCCTGTCCCGCTACAGTTACGTGGTCATGCGCGTCAGCCATCTTTACATGATCGCGGCGGTAAGTGTTCTGGCGGTATATGGAACCTACAGCGTGCAGAACAGCTTCGATGACGTCATCGTCATGTTTTGTCTGGGAACACTCATGTACGTGGGCAGCAAATTCGGATTTTCGGCGGCTCCGGTGGTACTGGGGATTATTCTCGGGCCCATTGCCGAGGATAATTTTCTCAAGGGCAAGTTGATCGCCGATACCGATGTGGGGATGTTTACCTATTTCTTTGTCGATCGCATTAATATCATCGTAATTGTGCTTTGCCTGGTTTCGATTGCCTATAGTATTTACAGCGAGGTCCGCATGCACCGGCGGCAGAAAAGCGGCCGGCCGGCGGAGGATTCCGGGGGGGCGCCCAATCTCGTTAAAAAATGGGACGCCAGCGCCGCCCTGGTTGTCCTTGCCGCATCAGCGGGGCTTTATGCAAGTCTGTCGCTGATCAAAAACCCGCGCGCGATCATTTTTCCGCGCATCATCATTCTGGTTGTCGGTGCGTTGGCGGTTCTGCTGCTGGTGCAAACCCTCCTGCTGCGCCTGTCCACCGCCGGGAAGCACCCGGCGCCCGTGAAGGAGAAGGCTGCCTTTCCCTGGGGACCGGTGTTGCTGGTACTGATCGCCATGCTGCTGTATCTGGCCATGCTGCAGAATGTGGGCTTTTATCTGTCCACCTTTCTGTTTTTTACCGGTTTGGTTTTTGCGCTTGCCGGCAAACCGGTCTGTTTGCCCAAAGGAATTAAGATGACAGGTTCGGCCTTTGCCTTCACGGCCGTTCTGTTCATCCTTTTCAATACGCTGCTGAAGGTTCAGATGCCCCGGGGAATTTTCCTGTAAACGCGGCCGGCGGCATTGCGCGTGCGATGCCGGCGCGGTCCGTTGGGACAGACAATAGACACGTAAGGAAATGCGTTTAATAACAGACAAAAAAAGGAGATGACCGATGACACACAAAAAACGGCTTTTGTTATTATGCCATCTGGCGGTGGTGGGGTTGATCAGTTTCGGTTTGCTGGCGGGCGCCGGGCAGGCCCAGGACTGGCCCGACCGGCCTGTCAGCATGATTGTTTCCTATTCACCCGGCGGAGCCACGGATTTCCAGGCCCGGATTATCAGCATGATGGCCGGCGACGAAAAATATCTGGGCCAGCCCATCGTGATCATCAACAAGGCCGGCGCCGGCGGCCAGGTGGGCTGGAACTGGGTCGTTGAAAGGGGGTCCAAGGACGGTTACACCATGACGGCATACAACGTGCCTCATTTCATTGCCCAGTCCATTGTTTACAAGACCAAGTTCAACGTGGATTCTTTTGAGCCGGTGGCCAACTGGGGAGCCGATCCGGCGGTTTTCATCGTGCCAAAGAACAGCCCCTTCAACACGCTCAAGGATGCAGTGGACTATGCCAAGGCCAATCCCGGCAAGATTACGGTCACCGGCGCCGGAATGTTTGTGGGCCATCATATCGCCTTTTTGCAGATGAGCCAGGCCTGCGACATTAAAATGACCTATATTCCCGAGCCGGGAGGGGTCAATGCCATGCAGTCGGTCGTAGCGGGGAAGGTCAAGGCCGGTTTCAACAACCTGTCCGATGCCTTTAGAAGCCAGGACAGACTCAAGATCCTGGGGATTGCGGATCTGAAACGGCATGAATACCTGCCGGAGGTGCCCACCTTTAAGGAAGCTGGATATGATGTCGACAATTCCAGCGTGAATTTCCGCGGCGTGGCCTTTCCCAAGGGTGTTCCCCAGGCAATCATCGACAAGACGGCCGATGTTTTTCCCAAAATGTTCGGGAACAAAAAAATTGTATCCAAGATGAAACAGAGCGGGAGCCCCCAGAAAACGATGACCCGAGCGGAAGTGACCGCGATGTTTAAGGAGCGTGAGGTTTATTTGCGCGAATTGCTGAAGGACCTCAAGCAGTAGGATTGGCCAGTCGGAGGGAACCGGCGGAGAAGAGAGGACGTTGGTACAGACGGTTCATTACGATTTGTGCAAACCTGTATCAATTTGAAGGGAATGGCCAAAGCCATTCCCTTCTTTTTTGAACGCAGAGAGCAATTTAATAAACTGAGTATGCAGTTAATCATTTGGCACGACCCTGTATGCATCAAACCGTCAGTATCAAAAAAGATCTGTCATGATCGGTGCTAAGCATCCGGCCACAGCCTGCCGGCATCGTCGCGCAGTTTGAATTTCTGGATCTTGCCGCTGGCGGTGAGGGGATAATCCGTGACAAAATGCACGTATTTGGGGATTTTGTAGCGGGAGACCTGGCCGCGGCAGAAATCGCGGACATCTTCCGCCGCCAGCGCCGACCCGGGCTTGAGCCTTATGAAGGCGCCGACTTCTTCACCGTACTTTCTGCTGGGAACCCCCACCACCTGGACATCCTGAACACCCTCCATCCGCAGGAGAAACTCTTCGATTTCGCGGGGGTAGACGTTTTCCCCGCCGCGGATGATCATGTCCTTGCTGCGGCCGGTGATGGACAGGTAGCCGTCCCGGTCCAATTCGCCGATGTCGCCGGTCCGCAGCCAGCCGTCGGCGTCGACGGCCGCGGCTGTGGCCTCCGGCATCCGGTAGTATCCTTTCATGACGTTGTAGCCGCGGCAACAGATTTCCCCCGGCGCCTCCGGGGCGACATCGGCGCCGGTTTTCGGATCGATCAGCTTGACTTCAATGCCCGGCATGACGGGTCCGACGGTACGGGTGCGGCGTCGGATGTCGTCCGTGGGCAGGGTCTGGGTGATGACCGGCGAGCCTTCCGTCAGTCCGTAACAGATCGTGACTTCGGACATATGCATTTTTTCGATCACTTCTTCCATGGTTTTGACCGGGCAAGGCGAGCCGGCCATGATCCCGGTCCGCAGGGATGAAAAATCGAATTTGTTAAAGAGTTTGTGGCTGAGGATCGCGATAAACATTGTGGGGACGCCGTAGAGCGCGGTGCAGCGTTCCTGCTCTACCGCCGCCATGACCTGGACGGGGTCGAAATCTTCCAGTATCACCAGACCGGCGCCGTGATTGACGGCGGCCAGTACGCCCAGTACGCAGCCGAAGCAGTGAAACAGGGGGACCGGCAGACAGATGCGGTCGTCCGGGCCCAGGTTCTGGTGCCTGCCGATCCAGTAGCCGTTGTTGGCGATATTGTGATGGGTCAGCATGACGCCTTTGGGAAACCCCGTGGTGCCGGAGGTATACTGCATGTTGATCACCTGGCGGGCATCGAGCCCGGCCTGACGCTGCCGGTAGGCCTCGTCGCCGGTCATCCGGCCCATGGCCATCAGCTCCGGCAGGGAATAGATCCCGCGATGTTTTTCCTGGTCTAAAAAGAAAACCCGTTTCAATGCCGGGAAGTGTTCACTTTTGAGATGGCCGCGCGGCTGCGTTTTCAGCTCCGGAATCAGTTCGTTTACGATGGTCAGGTAGTCGGCATCGCGAAAGGCTTCGATCAGAAACAGGTTTTCCGCTTCGGACTGCTGCAGCAGATAAAGCAGTTCAGCGCGCCGGTAGTGCGTATTGACGGTCAGCAGGATGGCGCCGATTTTGGCCGTGGCAAACTGCAGCGCAACCCAGTAGGGAACATTGTTGGCCCAGACGGCGACTTTCTCGCCGGCCTCGACGCCCAGGGCCATCAGGCCTTTTGCCAGCCGGTCGACCACCCCGCCGAACTCGCGATAAGTCAGGCGAAAGTTGCGGTCGACGTATATGATGGCTTCATTTTCGGGATGCTTTTCGATGGCCCGGTCCAGCAGCTGTCCCAGGGTGTATTCGTGTAAAGCGGATTGCGGCGTGTTCATCCGTGCGACTCCATAATATATAGAACGGCATATATGGCCGCCTTGCGGTCACCGGCGCAGCCCACATGGTGCGGCACCACCGAGTTATAATACATGCTGTCGCCCGGGTTCAACACGTGGGTGTCCTGACCGTAGATCAGCTCCACCCGGCCGGAAACGACCACGATAAATTCCTCACCCTCGTAGCTGCTGAGGGATTTGTCCCGGCTGGAGGCGGGCATGAGCTCGACATAAAAGGGCTCCATGTGACGATCTCTTTTGCCGCGGCCCAGGGAATAGAAAGCGACTTCCGCCGGGGTCTGAGCGCCGCGGTGGGTGGTCAGCTGCTGTTCCCGCTCGTCCAGGCGAACAATCAGGGGGTCGTTTGAAATATGGTCGTCCATGAAGGTCCCCAGTCGTACGCCGAGGGCCCGCGCAATTTTGATCAGCGGACCCAGCGAAGGGTAAATATCGTTTTCCTCAATGGCTTTTAAAAAGCCGGATTCCAGGCCGGTGCGGGTGGCCAGGTCTGCCGGCGTCAGGCCCGCCTGTGCGCGATAGTCTGCGATACGTTTTCCAATAGGTGTGCTCATGATCAACTCCTTGTTATATCGTCGGGTAATCCCCGTCTTTTTACCAAAATCAAATTTGCCTGATTATCAGTGCCGGCAGCGTCATGTCAATTATTTTAAAAGGTAGTCGAAATTTTTCGTCCCTCCCCGCGGCATGAGGCATTGACAGGGTGGCGATAAGTTCTTATTTTAGTGACAAAATTTATAGCGCGGTGATCACATAATGTATGAACATCCTCCCTATCGCCCGCCCAGCGAGGCGGACAGCATACTCTTCCGGGTTACCCGGGGGTGTCCCTGGAATCAGTGCACCTTCTGCTCCATGTATAAAGAGACCCGCTTTGAACGACGGCCGGTTGAAGATGTTATCCAGGATATCGAGACTGCCGGAAAGTTCTATCGCCACAACGCACCGACTATTTTCCTGGGGGATTCCAACAGCCTGATCCTGGATGTCGATCCCCTTGAAAAGATCCTCGATTACATATACCAGAACTTTCCGGATGTCCGGCGGGTCACCAGCTATGCCCGGGCCCGGACGCTCTGTAAAATAGAGATGGAGGACCTGCAAAAACTTCGCCGGGCCGGACTCACCCGGCTCCACATCGGTCTGGAGACCGGCGATGCGGAGCTGCTTCAAATGATCCGCAAGGGTGCCACCCCGGACCAGATGGTAACGGGCTGCCAACGGGCAAAGGAAGCCGACTTTGAAGTGAGCCTGTATGTCCTGGCCGGAATCGGCGGGGAAGACCGCTGGCGACAGCACGCCCAAGGGACCGCCGATGTGCTCAACCGGGTGGACCCCGATTTTATCCGCATCCGCACCTTTGTGCCCACGCCCCTCTCGGAGCTGTGGGAAAATGTGCAGGCGGGTGAATTCAAAACGGCTGAACCCGAGACGATTCTACGGGAGCAGCAGCTTCTGATAGAGCGTCTGGAGGTTACCTCCCAGTACCTGAGCGACCATGTATCCAACTACGTATCTGTTAACGGCAAGCTTCCGAAGGACAAAGCCCGGATGCTGGCGACCGTCCGGCAGGCGCTTGCCGATTTTGAGAACGATGCGGGGTATCGCCGCCACCTGGAGAGAATACGGCGGCTGACCCGTCTGTGATTTTTTTACGCGCTATTATTGATCCCCTCCGGGAATAAAAACGTCGCCTGCAGGCGCTGAATTCAGTTTGACAAATTCGAAATTCGAATATCGAAATTCAAAACAAATCCGAAATCCGAATGACCGGTAAAGTGGCGCGCATTTAAAATTCTACGGCCCTGCCAGACAGGTTCCCTTGTTTATGGTTATAGTATTGAAATTCGAAGTTGGCGTATGCATTGCTTTGTGCGCGAGCTTCCCTTTGGATTCAAATGTTAGGTTTAAAACACCTCTTGATTTCACACATGTGAATGTGTAACATCATGTGTGAATATTTAGGAGGTGATCTTAATGGCGACAAATTTACAGATAGATGACAAGCTCATTTTAAAAGCGGTCAGACTCGGCGGACATAAAACAAAAAAGGCCGCTGTCTCAAAGGCGCTGATTGAATATATCCATCAATTGGAGCAGGAAAAAATTCTCTCGATGTTCGGGACGGTGGAATACGATCCTGATTATGATTATAAAAAGCAGAGAAGCCGGTCATGAAGGTCATTGTTGACACGAGCGTATGGTCTCTGGTTTTAAGGCGCGATCAAGAGGGATTACTTGCGCCCGTCCAGGAACTTCTCCGTTTAATACACAGCCATCGTGTCCAATTGATCGGTCCTATCCGGCAGGAGATTTTATCGGGCATTCGCAGCGAATCTCAGTTTAATAAACTGAGGAAGCATCTCGAAAGTTTTCCCGATCTTCCAATTCTTACTGAAGATTATGTTGTCGCAGCGCAGTTTTTCAATCAATGCCGTTCAAAAGGAGTTCAAGGATCAAATACGGACTTCTTGTTTTGCGCAGTGGCAGCCAGAAACAAGTTTTCGATATTTACCACCGACAAAGACTTCGAACTGTTTTCAAAACACGTACAAATTGTTCTCCACAAAGTGGATTAATTCCAACCTTGCATTGAGGTGTCACCATGTTTGACAACCTTGACCCGGTCACACTGGCGCGTTTCCAGTTTGCCTTCACGATTTCGTTTCACATACTCTTTCCGGCCTTTACCATCGGGCTGGCCAGCTGGCTGGCGGTTCTGGAGTGGCGCTGGCTGCGGACCGGCTATACGATCTATGCCGAAGTCTACCGAATGTGGGTGAAAATTTTCGCCGTCACCTTCGGCATGGGTGTCGTATCCGGGGTGGTCATGTCCTTTCAGTTCGGCACCAACTGGTCCGTTTTTGCGGACAGTGTCGGCAATGTGCTGGGTCCTCTGCTGGGCTACGAAGTTCTCACCGCCTTTTTTCTGGAGGCATCTTTTCTGGGCATCATGCTGTTCGGCTGGAATCGCGTCAGCCCCCGGATGCATTTTGCCGCTACCCTGATCGTGGCTGCGGGGACCCTGATTTCCGCCTTCTGGATTCTGTCGGCCGGCAGCTGGATGCAGACGCCCCAGGGATTCCGGGTCGGTGAAAACGGGATATTTTTCCCCACGAACTGGCTGGAAATCATTTTCAACCCGTCGTTTCCCTATCGCTTTTTCCATATGGTGGTGGCTGTCTATCTGACCACGGCTTTTGTGGTTGCCGGCATCGGCGCATTCTACCTGTGGCGCGGACGCCACGTCAAACACGCCCGGGTGATGTTCGGCATGGCCATGATCATGGCGGTTTTTGTGGCGCCGATGCAGCTGCTGATCGGCGACCTGCACGGGCTAAACACCCTGGAACACCAGCCCGTCAAGGTGGCTGCAATGGAAGGCCTCTGGGAAACCCAGCGCGGCGCCCCCCTGAAGCTGTTCGGCTGGCCGGACCAGGAGGCCGAGACCACCCGGTTTTCCCTGAATATTCCCAAATTATCCAGCCTGATTCTCACCCACGATCTAAATGGTGAAGTCAGAGGGCTCAAAGACTGGCCCAGGGATGAGCGCCCGCCGGTGGCAGTGGTATTCTGGGCGTTCCGCATCATGGTGGGACTGGGCACGCTGATGATTCTCACCGGCGTCCTGGCGCTGATCCTTTATTTACGCAAGCGGCTGTTCGACACCCGTTGGTTTCAATTCTGGTCTATGGCCTTGATGCCGGCCGGATTCATTAGCGTACTGGCGGGGTGGTTCGTTACCGAAGTCGGCCGACAGCCCTATGTCGTCTATGGCGTTCTGCGGACGGCGGATGCCGTCTCACCCCTTTCCGGCGGCCCCATCGCCATATCCCTGGCCGCTTTTGTTTTTACCTATGCCGTAGTTTTCGGCGCCGGATGTTATTATATCCTGCGGCTCATCGGCAAGGGTCCGCCGTCTGAAGAAGACACCTACGGTTCCCACGGCGTGGCCCAGCCCCCGCTGGTGACAAAACTGGTTTCAGAAAAAGGAGGCCGGCATGTTTAGTTTCGAATCATTTCTGGATTTGCCGCTGATCTGGTACGGCCTGATCATCACGGCGGTCATCCTTTACGTTATCCTCGACGGATTTGATCTGGGGGTGGGAATCCTGTTTCCTTTCGCCCCTTCGGACCAGTGCCGGGACCGCATGATGAACTCAATCGCGCCCTTCTGGGACGGCAACGAAACCTGGCTGGTACTGGGCGGCGGCGGGCTGTTTGCGGCTTTTCCCCTGGCTTACGCTGTTCTGATGCCGGCGCTCTACATCCCGGTGATCCTGATGCTGCTGGGCCTCATTTTCCGCGGGGTGGCCTTTGAGTTTCGCTTCAAGGCAAACCGTTCCCGGGTGATCTGGGACTATGCGTTTCATTTCGGATCCCTGGCGGCCGCCTTTATGCAAGGAATGTTCGTGGGCGCTTACGTCCAGGGCGTCAACGTAACGGGCCGCAGCTTTAGCGGCGGCGCCTTTGACTGGCTGAACGCATATAGCGTTATGACCGGGATTGCACTGGTGTTCGGCTATGCGCTCCTGGGCGCCACCTGGGTGGTGATGAAAACCGACGGGGCCACCCAGCGCTGGGCGCGAAAAACCGCGGCTTACGCGCTCGGATACGTGGGTCTGTTCCTGGCGATTGTCAGCATCAGCATGCCGGCGATGAATGCGGCGGTGCGGGCCCTGTGGTTCAGCCTCCCCAATTTCTTCTACCTTCTGCCGGTGCCCCTTGTGACGGCCGCCCTTTTCATCATGATATGGCGTGATTTGCACACGGGCAGGGAGTACCGCCCCTTTTTTCTGAGCATCGGAATCTTTCTGCTGGGATATCTGGGCCTGGGGATCAGCCTGTGGCCCTGGCTGGTGCCGTTTGGGGTCAGTTTCCGGCAGGCGGCTGCAGCGCCGGAATCCCAATCCCTGCTGCTGGTGGGAACGGCGGTAATGCTGCCGATGGTATTGGGCTACACGGCCTTCTGTTACTACGTGTTCAGAGGCAAGGCCTCCCATGAAGCCATTTACTGAAAAGCAAAGAGAATGGCTGTGGTTTGCCGGGCTCTGGTGGGGCGGCCTGGCCGCTTCCCTGGCCCTGGCCCAAACGGTGCGCTGGATGCTGTCCATTTAGTTGGAGAAAGGGGTCCAGGATTCGAGGGGTCAAGGGTTCAACAATCGCTAGTAAATTTTAAGTAATGGGCCTAAGGATCATGGCACATGGCGCAAGGAAAAAACTATTTCACTCTTCCCTGAGCCGTAAGCCTTTAGCCGGGTTCTTATTTCTTATCGCATACCCCTTCTTATCAGCTTACAGGCGCTTCAGTTTCCGGTTTCCGGCCTGGTAGTTGATCATGTTGCCGGCCAGCAGGATTTGCCGGTCCTTTTCCGTCAGGCCGGGCAGAGACAGCTTTAACGGGCGCACCGTGTTGTTTTCGATGATCCAGCCGGAAACATCCTCTTTAGCTTCTTCCAACAAGGTGCGGATTCCGGGCAGGAAAATGGAGCTGTTCAAAGAAAAGTTTATTTTTTCGCTCTCCGAAATAAATGGCAGAACTCCCCAGTTGATGCAGTTTGAGCGGTAGCGCTTGGTGGCGTATTCCCGGGCGATATTGGCCCAGGTGCCCAGGACCTTCTGACAGGAGGCGGCCTGCTCGCGGGCGGACCCGTCTCCGGGTTTTATGGCATAAACCAGGCTTCCGATTCCGGTATTTTTAGCGAGACTGTCCATATCGGTGAATCCCGGAATCCGGGCGGAAATAACTTTGTACATGGCTTTTATTTGGGCCGGAAGTTTGTCGGCCGAGCTGTTTTTAGCGGCATGATACATGGCCTGGACGTCCTTGGCCCGCTGGACATAACCCGGATCTTTCCGGCTCAGGGTGAATTCCGCCAGCCTAAGCGGGTTGGAGCGGTAGGATGCTGTTTCTCCGGAAGGAATCAGCTCGTCGGTGGTGGTGACGGGATCCTGCAGTATGGAAACGACCGTGAGAAGCAGATTCCGGGGGAGCGGATCCATTTTCGGCCAGTCGGCAATGTTGGGACCCATGACCAGCGCTTCTTTTTTTAGCGGCTTGCGAAAGCCGTTGTAAACTTTTTTATCGTAAATTTCTTTTTCGAAGCGGTAGGGATAACGATCCTTATAGTCGAGGGTTTCGGCCGCAGAGGTCAGATAGCCCCCGTTTCTGTAAGTGGCGGCAATCGAGCGGGCGTCCATCAGAGCGACGGCCGCGATCTGGCCTTCGCCGGGTTTTGAGCCTTCCCGGTTCGGGAAATTGCGGGTGGTGTGCCGGATGCTCAGGGCGTTGTTGGCAGGGGTATCACCGGCGCCGAAACAGGGGCCGCAGAAGGCGCTGCGAATGACAACGCCGGCCGCCAGGAGTTTTTGAATGGATTTGTTTTTTGTCAGCGCCAGATTGATCGGCTGGCTGGCCGGATAGACGCTCAGCTGAAAGCTGCTGCCGGCATTATCGGCCCCAGCAATAATATCCGCCATGGCGCTGATATTCTCGAACATGCCGCCCGAACAACCGGCAACGATCCCCTGGTCGATTTTGACTTTTTTGCCCTTGACCTTGTCCGCAAGGGAAAAAGCGACGCGCTGACGGTCAAAAAGAGCGGCGGCCTCTTTTTCCGTTTTTCTAAGAATGTCCCCGGCGTTTTTCTTGAAATCTGAAATGGCGTAGGCATTGCTGGGATGAAAGGGCAGGGCGATCATGGGTTCTATTTTGGACAGATCCACCCGCACCAGGCCGTCATAATACGCAACAGGGCCCGGTGCCAGCACGCTAAAATCATTTTCGCGGCCGTGGACCCGGTAATATTTTTTAACTTCCTTGTCGGTAGTCCAGATGGAACTCAGGCAGGTGGTCTCGGTGGTCATGACATCGATGCCGATGCGAAACTCGACCGAAAGGTTTGAGATTCCCGGGCCGACAAACTCCATGACCTTGTTTTTGACATATCCTGATTGAAACAGGGCCGCGACGAGGGCCAGTGCGACATCCTGGGGCCCGGTCCCTTTGGGGGGCGTACCTTCCAGATAGACGGCCACGACATCGGGATATTGGATGTCCCAGGTTTCACCCAGGAGCTGCTTGACCAGTTCCGGGGCGCCTTCGCCGACACCCATGGTCCCCAGTGCGCCGTAGCGGGTATGGCTGTCGGCCCCGAGAATCATCCGGCCGCAGCCGGACATCATCTCGCGCACATACTGATGGATCACCGCCAGATGGGTGGGAACGAAAATTCCGCCGTATTTTTTGGCGGCTGAAAGACCGAAGACATGATCGTCCTCGTTGATGGTGCCGCCCACCGCACAAAGGCTGTTGTGGCAGTTGGTCAGGACATGGGGCAGGGGAAATCGTTCCAGGCCGCCGGCCCGGGCAGTCTGGGTGATGCCGACGTAGGTGATGTCGTGGGAAGCCAGGGAATCAAAGGAAATATTGAGCGACTCTTTGTCCCTGCCTTTGTTGTGACTTTGGAGAATGCCGTAGGCGATAGTCTCCTGTTTCAGTTTGTCGGGAACCAGATTTTGGGCCTCGGTTGCCTTCAGCCCCTGCCGCCGGCAGGCAGCGTCAACGCGTTTCTGAGTTGATTTGTCATTGTCTTCAACGACTTCCATATTGTTGATCAGGTAAATACCCTTTGCCTTTGAGATGGTGGTCATGATCATCCTTTTCGTTTGAATAAAGTTTTAGTAAATTCCTGTTAGGATTTCACGGCGAGCATTGTCATCAACGCCAGTGTAATTGAAGGACAGGGTTCTGTCAATTTGGTTTTAAAGCTGGTTTTAGAGATAAACAAACATTATCGTTGATTTTAATGATAGCAGTTGTCAAAATTATGCAGCATTTCAATCACCGGAGAATTTCCTATAAAAACTGTGATTCAGCATGTCGGCAAAAAACAATTTGCGTATGGAAAGTGAAGCAACCAAGCGCTCCGGCGAAGTGTATCTCTGCCAGGTGGACGAAAGGGTCTCCTGCGGGGCCTGCTGCGGGCTTTACAATGTCAGAGATCTTTCGCAAGGATCGCTTGAAGCCATGTTGACCGGGCGAACCGAAGAATTTGCCCGGATGCCCCGGACCGTTGAAGCCATCGAAGCATTCCAGAAAAAAATCGAAGGGTGGACACCGCCCAAAAGACCGTTTCCGGATTTTTACCACTGCCCGTTTCTGGGGCTGATCGGCCTAAACGGCCGGCGGGTCGGCTGTCTGCTTCATCCGGCGGCGGCGGGCAACAACGGCATTGACTGGCGCGGACTGAGCTATTACGGCGCCATGGCCTGCCGGATTTACTTCTGTCCGAGTGTGCGGCAGTTGCCCCGGTCTTATCTGCAAATCTTCCGCCTGGCGATGGACCACTGGTACCCCTTTGGCCTGATCGTGACCGAGCGCCGGCTGTTGGCCGCTTTTTTCAGGGAGGTTGAAGGTCGCATCGGCCGCCCGATTACAGCGGCTGACTTTGGGAAAAGGTCCGAGTCGGTGGAACTCCTGCGTGAATTTGCCGGTTTGAAAAGGGGGTGGCCTTTTCGCCGAAAAGACGCACCCGGTCCGTGCAACTATTTTTTTGAAAACGGAGAATATCCGCGACCCCCGGTCCAACGATGGGGAAAGAACGTACCGCTGTCCCGTTATGAGGAGATCTTCAAGGAACTGGAATCGGCCTTTTCTTCAAAAAAAGACCTTCGGGCGGCCGAAGATTTGCTGGACAATCTATTCAGCCGACTGCAGGCGGCGATTCCAAAACATATCAAGAACAAGAATTCATTTTAACAACCACGACACAGTTTAGAAGGGTGGAATCCGGTGATTTCGCCACGCTAAAGCGTGGCTGGATGACTGTCGCAGTTTATCCCGCACTCGGTGCGGGGCAGGCATGACGGGATTCAGGATTTTTTACAAATATGTCATGGTTGGAATTTCAACAGGTGAATGAAATTCCAACAAAGCCCCCTTTGAGGATAACCAAAGTCTTCGCTATGCGTCCGGATCCTTTACTTGTTATTCTTTTCCGCCATGGCTTGGCGCAGCTTTTCAGCCAGATCGCCGGCGGGTTCCTGGGGTGCGGCCGGAGCGAAATTTTTCCACGCGCCTTCGTCGGTTGCGTCCCCGGCAGCCAGTGAAATCTTTCGTTCGTGCAGACGGATCGATTCAACGGTTACGGCCAGTGGATCACCGACCTTAAGCCCTTCGATGGCCGCGGGTTTCTCGGAGGCGCTGATTTTTGATTTCGGCAGAAGCCCAGTAATGCCGGGCGCCAGAGAGATAAAATAACCGAATTTTTCTTTCTTCTCCAGGGTTCCGGTAACGATCTGTCCGACCCGGAACTTGTCCGACACTTCCAGCCAGGGATCTCCCTCGGCTGCGCGGAGGCTCAGGGATATTCGCCGTCCTTTGGGATCGAGTTCCTTTACCAGGACGGAAACCATTTCACCCGGCTTGACCACGTCGTCGGGTTTGATAATCCGTTTGACATAGCTCATTTCGCTGACATGAACCAGGCCTTCGATGCCGGGAGCGATTTCCACAAAAGCGCCAAAATCCATGCAGCGGGTAACCTTTCCGTTCACTTTGTCGCCGGCGTGAATTTTTTCTGCAACCGTATCCCAGGGATCCCCGGAAACCTGTTTCATGGACAGGGCGATTTTTTTCTGATTTTTTTTGTCGCTTTCGCTGATGTCCACCACTTTGACCATGACCCTGTCATTGGCCTGGACGATGTCATCAGGTTTGTCTACACGGGACCAGCTCAGCTCGGAAATATGAACCATTCCCTCAAGGCCGGGGGTCAGTTCGACAAACGCGCCGTAAGGCATCAGCCGGGTGACCCGGCCCTCTATAAGATCGCCCTTATTCAAGGTCTCTAAAAAGGCTTCTTTTTCTTTTTCCATGGCCTTGGCCAGCAGTTTCCGGCGGGAGACAACGATGTTCCGGCCCCTTTCCTCAAACTGGGTAATCAAAAATTGAAATGTCTGCCCCACGTAATCTTCGGGAGTTTCCACAAAGTTGACGTCGATCTGGCTGATGGGACAAAAAGTGCGCCGCTGCAGCATTTCAACGTGGAATCCTCCTTTGCAGGTAGCGCTGACTTTTCCTTCCACCGGAATGGCGCTGGCAAAGGCGTCTTGCAGCAGCTCGATCCCGCCGACACCGGAAATGGCTTTGGAAAGCCGGATTTCATGCTCATTCTGCAAGACTACATACAGTTCAATTTCATCGCCTTCGTGATAGGGCATGTTTCCGTCTTTGTCCAGCAGTTCCGCCCCCTCCACAACCCCGTCAACTTTGGTGCCGGTATCCAAAAAAACCGAATTTTTTCCAATGGAAATGATCCTGGCCATTATCTTGTCGCCGACCTTGAGATCGTCCTTCATGCCGGCGCTGTAAGATTCGAAAAGATCGGCAAAGCTTTCTTCCTCGTGTTCTTTCTCGTTGTTGATGTCGTCTGACATATCCACGCTCCTCATATGAAAATCAGTTCACCGCAGTCTCTGCCTGCTTGCTGGGGGCTATACATGATAGGGACTAATTTTGCAATTTGTTTTTGATGGATGAATTGCTGCTGTTGGCCCGATCGGTGGTGCTGGTGGATAAAGACGGTATCGTTCGCTATATTCAGGTGGTGCCGGAAATGACCCGGCTGCCTGATACGGAAAAAGCGTTTGCGGCGGCGGCTGCGCTCTTGCGATAGCATCAGGATATTCTAAATGTTTCGGCGCTCTTTCTCTCTCCGGTGGCTGTAACGCTCGCTGCGACGGTCGAAACCGCTTCGTCTATCCAAACCGGACCTTCTTTCAGGCCCATGCGATGGATTGAACGATATTCGTCTATCGACCGCTGATCGTCTGCCCCCATTATCCATTGCTGCAACAAAGCTCCCTGGTGCTGGTAATTGTTTCCGGAAACATTTGTCAGGGTCAATTTAAGTACAGGTGTCAGAAAATACGGTAACGTATTCGCAAAAAGGATTTTAACGTGCGTTCCTAAAGAAATTCCCAAGCCCCCCCTGAAAAAAGGGGGCAATTATTTTTCTAATAAATAACACATCTGATAATTAATTGGCAATAAATATAGCCGTTTTTCCAGGAATGTTCCTTTGGCCGGGCTTTTTCGGCAATTCCATTTTTCAAACGTAATGGCGCTGTGTCCTGTATCCGCGAAGTATCCCTTTGGGAGAAAGCACCAATTGCCACAACTGATTTTTTCTGGCGCGGAAAGACCCGGCACAGGACAACAGGTAATATTTCCACATCCGGTAGAAGTGGTTGTCATAGGAGGCACTGAGGATTTCCCAGTTTTTATCTAAATTACGGAACCATTGCAACAGGGTCCGGTCGTAATCCGGACCAAAACTGTGCCAGTCCTCCAGAACGAAGACTCCCTCGACGGCGGCACATATCTGTTTGGCCGACGGCAGTATGGAATTCGGAAAGATGTAGCGTTCGATCCAGGGGTCGGTGACGGTGTCAGACTGGTTTGTTCCGATGGTATGCAGCAAAAAGAGGCTTTCATCATCCTTCAGGCAATTCCTGACGACACGCATAAAACCGGCGTAGTTCTTGTGACCGACATGTTCAAACATGCCGATGGACAGAACGCGATCAAAAGATTCATCAATCTTTCGATAATCCTGCAGGCGGATATCGATGGGGAGTCCCCGGCACAATTCTTTTGCATAGGCTGCCTGCCGGTCTGAAACAGTGATGCCGACAACTTCGACGTCGAACCGTTCCGCGATAAACTTGGCGGTCCATCCCCAACCGCATCCGATGTCCAGAACCCGCATGCCCGGCTGCAAATCCAGCTTGCGACAGACAAGATTCAGCTTGTTTTCCTGGGCGGCTTCAAGGGTGGTTGCGGTTTCCCAGAAACCGCAACTGTAGATCAGCCGATCATCGAGCATGTGCCGATAGAAATGGATGTCCATATCGTAGTGATGCGATCCGACCTGGTAGGCTCGCGACGGCTTCTGGCGGTTGAACAGCCCGACTTTCAGGGAATCGAGCAGCCATGTGCGGGGCTTTACCATGGTATCGAGCTGCGCCCGCAGAATTCGAAAAAAAAACTCGTCCAGTCTGGGGCAATCCCACCAGCCATCCATGTAAGATTGGCCCAAAGCCAGCGAACCGCCCGTCATGACACGGGTATAAAGCCCTTGATTATGGATGTGGATATCCCATGCGCGCGTTCCGCCGATTTCAACATCGGCCAGGGCCAGCAGCCGTTCAAATCTGTGGAGCAGCGCATTTCCAGCCATAGACGGTTACCTCCTGAATAGCAAAGATACGAATGAGAACACCTTCCGTAAGATTGAGAGCGAGGCGTCAGGCCAGGGGAGATAGTTTTCCGAGAGAAACACAGAGCATTAAGCGCAGGAATGAAGATTGTTTGACCCTTAATTTCTATCCGGGAATTCCTGATTCGTCAATAAAAAAACCACAGGCCGGATCATCGGGGGAAACGGTCATGTGCCGGCGTTTCGGGCGGGAAAGGGACGGGTCCCCTGATGTGGCTGCGCTCTAGGGACGTCAAATTTTTGGGCCCTTACGCATATCTTTTCTTGGAGTTAATCCTTGACTTTCCAGCGTGCGTCCCATAAATACCCCGGCGGCATGCATTTCTTTCTCACCGCCGCCGGATGCCCTGCCAGAGATTTCGGCGGGGGTGCTGAGGAAATATCTGCACGCACCTAAAACAAAGACTGGTGGGTCCGCCTGTGCCTCCCAAATAAAAGATTCAACTGATGAATACCGGACTCAATCATTCTATTAAGCCTCATTTGGGCTCTTTTTCCGCGGCGCTCCATTTCATAAACCGGCAGCAGCGCGACTGGAAAGTTACGGTTGGCCGGACATCTCTGGACAAGCTTGCCTATCAGATGATTTTCCCCTACCTGTCCATCTATATCGTGGCCCTGGGGGCCAGCGCGACGCAGCTGGGGATGGTGAACAGCGTCGGCATGATTTGCGCCGGCGTGGCCAGTCCGCTGGTGGGTTGGTTCATAGACCGGACCGGTCCCAAAAAAATCTACCTCACCGGCATCGGCTTTATGGCGATTTCCTATCTCATGTACAGCCTGGCCGGCGGCTGGACGATTACCATTTTTGCCATGATTGCCTATTGGCTGGGCCAATCAGTCAGCACCCAAAGCTGTGCGACGGTTTGCGGGAATTGCCTGCAGAACCAGGATCGGGCCACCGGTATGACGATCTGTGAGACTGTCGCTGCCGGGCTGTTGGGGATGGTCGGCCCCATGCTGGCCGCGTGGCTGATAACGGCTTTCGGCGGGGTCAGCGTCGACGGCATCCGGCCGTTATTCTTTGTCGCCCTGGCCATCAGCATCGGCAGCCTGCTTTTGGTTTACACGCAGTTATCAAACCGGAAATGGAACAACGTCAACAGATCCCCGCAGAATTTATTCTCAGACCTTTACGGGATTATCAGGGGGGGCCGCTATCTCAGGCGTTGGCTGGTCCTGGCTGCGATCGGCAATCTGCCCCTCGGCATGATTTTTCCATTTTCCCAGGTTTTCGCCAATGAGGCCAAAGGGGCGGACGGGTTTATCCTGGCGGCCATGGTTACCGGGGCGTCCCTGACATCCATCGTCCTTGCCATACCCTTGGGGCGGCTGGCCGACAGCATCGGCCGCAAACGGGTTCTATACCTGACCATCCCGCTTTTCTGGGTATCCAACGCCATCCTGGTATGGGCGACAAGCCCGGCCTGGCTGGTCATTGCCGGAGTTCTACAAGGGTTCTACTGGATCGGCGCACCCATCGCCATGGCAATGGAACGGGAGCTGGTGCCGGCCGATCAGATGGGACGGTGGCTGGGAATCACGCGCTGTTTCCGGATGCTGCTGAATGCCGCCATGGCGTTCCTGGCAGGTCTGATATGGGATAAAATCGGACCGCAATATGTGTTCATGGCCTTTGTCGCCCTCGACCTGCTGATCCGGATGCCGCTGCTCATTTCCATGCCAGAAACCCTCAAAACCCGTTTTCCCGCCTGATCCTGAAAGGGTTAAGGGCTGCTTCAATTTACTATTTACGCTATCTGATTTTACCTATAACCGCAGCAATCATCCGGGTTGTGGCAGCCGACGCTTTTGTACCCATTGAAATCGTCGGCTATTCCCAATTCCCTGTTTTTCCGGTCAGATTTTCTTTGACATCGGTTATGGAAATGCTCTATAGATGGCGCGTTTAGGTTGGAGATACAGTTTTCTGATAACATTCCTATAAATATGGAGGTGACAAAATGGCCGACGCTTACATTAATATTTTTCTCAATGATGACAAAATCAAACAGCTTCAGGATACAGAACTGGCCGGCCAGGTCAAGACGGTCGACGGCAAACAGGCCGTCCAAGTGGGAATGACCGCAAAGGACCAGAAAAAACTGGTCAAAGGCTATGAGGGGCTGACTTTTGACGCTTCCAATGCCTGCGTGCTTCCGGAGAAGGGGGAAGAGATCCTGTGGAAAATAATCCTTGATATGAAAAGCATCGATGTGATGAAATTTGCCATTACAAAGCTATACAACCCCCTGGCGGGTCGCGACGTATTTGGCCGCGGATCCGGCGGCCGTTAGTCGTTTTATAAATAGTTTTATAATAAAAGAACGGATGGCCATGGGCCCGGGCCCGTGGTCATCCGCTCAGATTTGGTATTGTTAATAATCTGCTGAACGAAAGAACGTTCTTTACATCACTCTTTTTCCCTCCAGACAAACAGACCCTTCCATCACGGGAAATTCCAAGGCGCTGAGGTGCAGGATGAAAAAATGTGCAGCCATCATTTTGTTGCTTGTGATCGCGGCTTTGCCGGCGTTGGCCCGGATAAAACCGGCGGAAGCCTCCATCAAAGGGTTTATGGTGTTTTCAAAAGGATATATCCATAACTACACGCTGGGTGCGGACAAGAAATTCACCCTGAAGGCCACCGCCGAAGCCGGAGAGGATTTCGAAGATTACGCGGCCTGCGCCGGGAGCCTTTATTCGGTGAACGCCCTGTTGGGGACCATCGTCAAGCTGGACGGTGATCTCAAAGAAGCCGTGCGGATAAAACTAAAGGCGCCGGGAGATATCACCCGATTTCTCGGCAGCGACGGAAAGTATCTTTTTATCCTGGCGGACAATCGGGTGACGGCGCTGACCCCGGAACTCGATCCGGTCGCGGCAATCGACCTGAAACCGGAAAAACTTGGCAACATAACACCGGTGATCTCCCCCATCGATTTTGATATCCATGACGGCAAAGAATACCTGCTGGCGAATACCGGGGATATTTTCATTATCGATATCAATGACCCCAAAAATCCGGTGGCGGCAAGAATAGCCGTTATCGACAGGGACAGACCGCCGGAACTGCGGGCCCAGTGGATTGATCCGGACACTAAGACCCTGAATGTTCTGGCGGCGATAAAAACCGAAGAGCGCGACCCCGCCCTTGCACCCAATGAAACCCGAATCATCGAGCGTCAGTATGTGTATACCTATCATCTGGAAAACATGGACAAAAAGCCCAGCGCCACAAGCATTTATGAAAAAAGACAGATATATAAGTCCGTTACCGGGGAGTTTATGGACCATATGCAGCAGCAGAATCAAAACGGCGTCATCATCGACCGGATGTCGCCCTACCGGCCCGACGGCGAGCCCTGGGGGGTCTATATCAGCAAGCTGAGCAAAGGAACCCCCTGCGTCGCCGATGCCTTTTTTCAGGAAAAGGGCGTTTTGGTTTACGGGGCTGATTTTGTGATCCTGGAAAGCGAAGGCAGGGTTCAAACGCTGGAAGTCTTCCGGGACATCGAAACAGAAGCGCTCTGGTTCAGGCATAAAGGCAAGGTCAATTTTATCTATCGGGACCCCCGGCGATGGATTTTGCATATTTATCCGCATATTCTGTACAACCTGCTTGGCGAGGATGTGATGAAGGCAAAGGATGTGCAGTTTCTGGCGTATTAATGGTTCCGATCCTGTGGGATCAAACTGTGATTTTCCAGCAGCGGTGGATTTTTTTCTTCTTGCTGGCGTAGTCTTCAGGTACCGTCATCGATGTGATTTCCTTAACATCGGTTATTTTCAGCTTTTCAAAGTGCGGTCTAAAGTTCTGGTGATTTGTGGAGAAAAAGATCGTAGCGCCGGTCCGCATCAGCGCCACTACGGACTGGAGTAGTGTCGGGTGATCCGTTGCGATGTCAAAGGCGTGCTTTCGGTTTCGACTGGTTGAAAAGGACGGCGGATCAACCATCGCAAGATCAAAGGATTGATTTCTGCGCTTGGCTTTTTCAATGAAATCATAGGTATGGGACTGGATCAGGGTGTTCCCTGCTTCCGGGATACGGTTCAGTTCCATGTTTTCTTTCGCCCATCGGATGGCTGTTTCGGACCGGTCAACGGAGACCGTCGCGCGGGCGCCGCCGGAAGCGGCGTAGCAGGTGAAGGATCCGGTGTAGCAGTAAAGGTTCAGGAAATCCTTGCCCGCGGCCGATTCTCTCACCAGCTGCCGGGTATTGCGATGGTCGGAAAAGAGTCCGGTATCGACGTAATCATCGAGATTGACACTGAACCGCAGGTCTCTTTCGGAGACCACGATCTTTCTATCGGTGTTGGCAAACCGTTCATACCGATTGCCTTCCTGACAGCCCACGTGTCTTTCTTTCAGATGAATGTTTTCCGAAGAAACCCCCAAAGCTGCGGCAACAGCGCTTCCCATCAGCGGCAGCCACTCCGGAGTCGACTGCTTGCGCATGTATTCCGAAATGACCAAATGCCCGGCATACCAGTCGACGGCCGCCCGGATTTCAGGAATATCCCAGTCGTAGAGCCGGAACACGTCGATGTTCTCCCTGGCAAAACGCCTGCGCAGGTGGGCATGGCGCTTTTTTACCCTGTTGGCGAGCATGTCCGCCTGGTCGCGGTAATCCGGCATCGCTGTAAGCTCCTGTTACGCAAGTATCCTGGCAGCTTCCTGCATGTGGCTGCCGATGGCCATCTTCTGGGGGCAGCGTTGTTCCGCCCGGGAATAATCGGCGCGGATCATTCGGGTGCGGGTTTCCGGCGAAAGCTCTCTGAACAGCGCCCTGGCACTGTCCTGTTCGCCGTAGCCGTGATAGTACATCAGATAGCGCATCACGTCATGGACGGGCACGGCGCCGCCAACTGCGGACGTGCAGACAGCGGCGCAGCCGGTACAGTATCCGGACGCTGTGGCCCGGGCATACTGTTTCAGGATGTTCATGTCGTTGCGGGAGAGCTTGTTCGCATTTAAGGCTGCACTGACATTCGATTCCAGTACCGTCATGCTGGGCATATAGGAACAGATGCTGGTGATGTGCGGGTTGTGCCAGACAGCTACCAGGCGGGCCTGAATGTCGGTAAAACCTTTATTCAGAAATTGTCCGGTCAGCTGCGTCAGCTGTTCAATTTCCGCTTCCGTCATCCGGGGCGCTCCCTGGAAACGATCTCGAGATTCGTTGGCCACGGTTTTCATCGCCGTCAAGCCGATCCCCGCATCGGCACAAGCCGTAACGGCTTTTTTCATCATGTCGGTATGCATCGTCCTGAAGTTGTAAGACATTTGAATGCCATCGATGCCGCCAAGCCTTGCAGCTGCCAGCATCGATGCTTCAATATCCTGATGGGTGCTGAAGCCGAAAAGCCGGATCTTTCCCTCGCCTTTCATCTTTTCAACCCAGTCCCGCACGGATCTGTCATAAAGGGATTCCAGTGAGTCGATCCGGTGCCAGAGATACAGGTCGACATAAGAAGTGTTCAGGCGTTGCAGCGATTCTTCCAGGGCGATGGTCATTTCGGCGGGGCGGCGCGAAGCCGTCTTGGTGGACAGAAAGACTTTTTGGCGGTCCCCGGGATATTTCTTAAAATAATTACCCATCCCCTTCTCCGAGCGGCCGTTTCGGTATCCCTCGGCCGTTTCCCAGTAAGTGACGCCTAAATTCAAGGCCTGCCGCAGCAGGAGTTGACCTTGCTCGGTATCAAATGAGCCGCCCAGGGCGAGTATTGAAACATCCACTCCGGTTTTACCAAAGGGCCGGACCGGCAGCGGCGATGCGGGGGGCGACGTCGATCTTAAGGAATTATCGCCTGCTGCAATGGATGGCAGCAGCATGGAAACGGCGCCGGCGGTTCCGGCTTTTTTTAAAAAATCCCGGCGTGACCACACGTGAATTATTTCGTCCATAGGCATCTCCTGCATCTTGAAAGCAAAAGGAAATATTTGAAATAAAGAACGATAACCCGGTTTAGGGTTGATCTCGGGGCCGGCAAAAACGCCTTGCTGTCCCCAAGGGCTTTGCCGTCGGATTTGTCAATAGCTGACGGAGCGGCTCATGCCGCCGTCCACGGCGATGCTCTGGCCGGTGATGGCGCCGGCATGCGGTGAGGCCAGAAAGAGCACCAGCGGCGCGATATCGGCCGGTTCGACGATGCGGCCAATGGGAAACATGGAAGCGAAGGAGGTTTCCGCCTCGGCCGGGCTGATGCCACGCTCCCGGGCCCGGGCAGCGACGCGGGCGGGGAACCGGTCTGTTTTGCAGAAAGACGGGTGCACGACATTGACCAGGATCCCGTCGACGGCAACCTCGTCGCTGAGGTGCTTGGCAAAGTTTGCCAGGGCTGCATTGCCCAAACCGGAGGGGAGGCTGGTTTTGCCGGGATTGCGCGCGGCCAGGCCCCCGATGCAGATGATCCGGCCGCCGCCGGCCTGTTGCAGGTGGGGAATCGCCGCCCGGGCGCAGCGCATTGAAGCAAGGGTTTTCCCCATCAGCCGTTCCATCAGGGCTTCGTCGCCCGCCGTCAGCAGAGAGCCGGACACGTTGGTGGAGGCATTGTTGACCAGGACGTCCAAGCGGCCGAAGGCCTGGACGGTCTGGTCGATTGCGCGCTGGCAGTCTGCTTTCTGAAAGAGATCCGCAACGATGGTGCGGGTGCGGCCGCCCAGTGCGCTTAGCTCCCGGCCCGTCTGGTTAAGTTTTTCTTCGCTGCGGGCACAAACGGCCACGTCGGCGCCCTCCCCGGCAAAAGCGAGCGCGATGTGGCGTCCGATGCCCCGGCTGCCGCCGGTGACCAAAACGGCCTTACCCCGCAATCCAAGATCCATGATTCCGTTCCTTTCGGCACTGCAAAAAGGGTGTCCAAGGTTTCGGCAATCCGTCCATCAGTAGGGTTTTAAACCTTCAGTCCTTCGACTCATAAATATGACACCGTATTTATTTAGACTCCGGCTGAACACGGTCGAAGCCCTCAGGACTTAGTGCTGAGTGAGTATACCGAATTATTCTCGTCCCAAAAGACATCACTGTATTTGCGAATCGATGCACTTAAGCCGGCTGCAGCACCCGGATCCTGATTTTTTTGAAAAGATCTTTGGCCTTTTCCCGGTAAGCAAGCATGTGGGGCTCGGCAAAGTGCTTTTTCAGGGCGTCGACGCTTTCCCAGGACTCGATCAGGGTAACCACATCATCACCGGTTTTTTTCTGAATGGCGATATCCGTATCGAAATCCACCGTGGGTTCGTAAACCAGGCATCCTTTTTCAGCCTTCACGCTGGAGATGTTCTGGCGCAGGATGTCCAGATATTTGTCTCGACAACCGGGTTTGAGTTCAATCGTAGCGATTACATGGATCATTTTTTTCTCCTTTTGTTGTTGTATAGGTACGGTTGCATGGTCGATCGCAGTTCTAAATGATGCCACCGGCGTCCCGTATCCGGTCTTTTCCCGATATCAGGAGGTGCCGGCCATCAAAGGAATGGTTTTTACGCAGCGGAACCCCAGCCAGTGGGCACCGGTAACGGTATCCTCCGGGGTCCAGCGACGGGTGACACGCACCGACACCGGTGAACCCAGGAAGCATCCGCCCCGCATGGGCAGGCGTCCTTCCAGCCAGCGGCCTTCGCACATTTCCCATACATTGCCGCACATGTCGTAGCAGCCATAGGGGCTCATGCCGTTGTCGAAAAGACCGATCTCGGACGTGCGTTCCAGCCCATAGCCTTTATAATTGCATCGGTCCGGGTAGAACTCGTGCCCCCATGCCCAGAAACGGCGGTCGGTCCCCCGGGCGGCTTTTTCCCAATGGGATTCGGTCGGCAGGGATTTTCCGGCCCATGCGGCATACGCCCTGGCGTCGTCCCAGCCCACAAAGACCACCGGCTGCATCGGCTGGTTCCAGTCCGGATCATTCAACAGCAACGGTTTGCGATGCCCGGTTTCTTTAATGAACCTGCGATACTGGTAGTTCGTCACCGGGTATCTGTCGATGTAATAGTCTTCGAGATAGACACTGCGGGCGGGCACTTCGGTTGCGTATAGCGGATTGATGCGGTCTTCCAGGAGCGTAATCTGCATCAGTTCTTCTTCTGATATACCTTGGGTAAAGGCGCCTTTGGGCACCCGTACCATTTCAGCCCCGTCGATGGGTGAAACAATTTTTTCCGGGAGAGGCCCGACACCAATCTGACGGTTTATATTCCAGCGGTCTTCCAAAAAGAAAAACTCCTCAGGTGTTGGGAACGGGCAATCGTATACAACCTTCGAACCATTATCAATCAGATCATCACTTTATTACATCTGTTTTTTTATGTCATCCTTTTTTAATGCCGTCCGCGTCAAAGGTCAGCGACCGCATGTCAAAATCACTGATAATTCTTTCAAGCTCTTTTTCATGGATTTCCGGCAGGGTGGTACGATCCGGCCGCAGATTTTTGGCGTCGCGCAGGTAGACATGAATGATTTCTCCGGCGCTGCGAGCGGTGTTCCAATGGAGCATCACGCGGATGCAGTGCGCAAGGCCGCCGGGCACCTGCATCTCATGCCCGCACATCAGGGCGACGTCATACCAGCCCAGCTGCCGTGCGGCCAGGGCCGGGTAGGTCGCGTCCAGATCGACGGTGGTGGTGAAATACGCGCTGGCCAGGTCTCCGGGGCGGATATCGTTGACGCGGATGATGATGAAGAGCATTTCGCGCGTGGCCTCCAGAATAGCGTCGCGGGTATTTTCCGAAACGGTGGTTGCGCCGCGCACCCCCCGGCACATGATCGGGGAGCGGCCTGCCCCGGACGGGTCTTTCTGGTTTGGCATGGATTCTCCTTAATGACGAGAACGTATCCCTGATCCTGTCTCTTTTAAGATCGAGTACCATTTATAGCGGGAATGATACAGAAAGTAAAGAAAACACCCCACGGGCAAATATATTTTGTATAATTCCCAGAAGATCATTACCGGGATTGAAGTCGAGCCGGGGTTTCATGGTGAAGGCTGCCAGATCTTACTGCTCTCAGTTTATTTAACAAAGTGAAAAAAATCTGCTATTTTTCTGGATATTTATTTGCGGCCGGAAAACGTTTTTAAGCTTGCTGTCGGGGTCATTCTTTTGTTATAAGTAAAATATTAATAAATCCTTTTAAACATCTTACAGACATGATGGACACTAAAGTCATTAACCTCAATAAGCTCATTCTGGTGCTTGTCTCTCTTCCGTTTCTGTATATGACCAGCTTGTACAATTATCTTTTATTTCACAGTCTGGCGGAACTTTTCAGCATCTTTACCGCGTGTGGAATATTTATCGTAGCCTGGCACTCAAGAGCTTTTCTGGAAAATAACTATCTGCTGTTCTTAGGGGTTGCCTATCTTTTTATCGGCACCATCGACTTGCTGCACACATTGGCTTATAAAGGGATGGGGGTCTTTTTGGGGTATGATGCCAACCTGCCGACCCAGCTATGGATCGCCGTCCGTTATATGGAGAGTCTCTCATTGTTGGTCGCCGTCGTATTTCTGAAAAAGAAATTGAACGCTGAACGGCTCATGGGAATTTACGCCATGTTCACAGGCTTGCTTCTCTTTTCAATTTTTTATCCGGGATGGTTCCCGGACTGCTTTACGGAAACGACCGGCCTTACCGCCTTTAAAAAAATCAGCGAATACATCATTTCCTTGTTTCTGGTGATAGCGATCGCTTTCATTATTAAATCCAGGACTGAATTTGATCCGGCGGTTTTTATACTGCTGACGACTTCTTTGTTTCTGACCATCGGCGCTGAGTTGATGTTTACCTTTTATATCAGCGTATATGGGCTTTCCAACCTGATCGGTCACTATTTAAAACTGGTTTCATTTTACCTCATATACATAGCGGTGGTTCAGACCGGTCTGGAAAAACCCTACAGCCTGATGTTCAGGAAACTGAAAAAAAGTGAAGCGGAGTTGCGCAGACAGAGAAACGACCTGCAGAAAGCCTTGAATGAAATCAAAACGCTGAAAGGCATTTTACCTATCTGCGCTAGCTGCAAGAAAATCCGTGATGACAGGGGGTTTTGGAAAGTTGTAGAAGCCTACATCCAGGAACATTCCGATGCGGAATTCAGCCACAGCATCTGCCCGGATTGTGCCAAAAAACTTTATCCGGAACTTGATATTTATGAATCTGATCCTTCTCCCAAGTAGTTTAGAGAGAGGGTTCAAGGGATCGCGGCTCAATTTTTTTCATTTGGAGAGCCCCCCTCTTTAACCCTTCAGATACCGACAGATTCCATAAAATTTCCTCCCAGAAGCCGATTTTGAATTCCTTTATCCGGAAATAATTTTTCAATCCTTCTTTTGATAAAGCCGTAATCAAACAGACCGTCACCCCCGTGAACGCCATAAGGCCCGTCGGTGCCAAAGAGGCATCTTTCCGTACCGAGGGTTTCGATTGCCAGGCGGGTGGTCTTTTCATTAAGAAAGCTTGTCTGGGAAAGATCGACAGTCACCTGTTTGTTTTCTCTGATTTTTTTCCAGGCGTTGGCATAAAGCGGGTAACCCGCATGCGCCAGAATCAGCTTGAGTTCCGGGACCTCCTCTAAGAGCGTCTCATAATCTCCGTGGGCATCAAAGCCGGCATGAATCAGGAGCGGTTTTCCGGTTTTGGCCAGTTCCGTTGCAACCGGCAGCAGGCGCTGTTCTAAATGATAATGGCAGTCGATAATCATGGGGACCTCCCGCGTTTTAGGCCAAGGGTTTGACCCGCCAGATGTTATCGGCATATTCCATGACGGACCGGTCGCTGGAGAACTTACCCATATGGGCGGTGTTGAGAATGGAGCGGCGGGCCCAGTCATCCGGGTCCTGAAACACCCGGCTGACCGCTTCCTGGGCGGTGACGTAAGAACGGTAGTCCGCCAGGAGCATATAGTAATCGCCCTGGTCGCGCAGCGCACTGATGAGCGGGGCAAACAGTTCCGGCCGGCGGGGTGAAAAAAAACCCGAGGCGATCATGTCGAGAACCTGCTTAAGCTCCGTGTCCGTTTGGTAATAGCTTGCGGGATCATAGCCGCTGCTGCGCAGGTCCGTTACTTCTTCAGCCGTCAGGCCGAAAATGAAGATATTTTCACGGCCCACTTCTTCCATAATTTCCACGTTGGCGCCGTCCAGGGTTCCGATGGCCAGGGCGCCGTTCAGCGCCATTTTCATGTTCCCGGTTCCGGATGCTTCCATGCCCGCAGTCGAAATCTGTTCGGAAAGGTCGGCGGCCGCAACGATTTTTTCGGAATTGGAGACGCAGTAATTGGGCAGGAAAATGACCCGCAGCTTCGGCCGGACCTCGGAATCGTTGTTGACCACATCCGCCACCGAATTTATCAATGTGATGATGCGTTTGGCCTGATAATAGGCCGGAGCGGCTTTTCCGGCAAAAATCACGGTGCGCGGCACAACCGCCGCCGCAGGGTCTGCCTTGATGCGGTTATACTGGGTGATCACGTGCAGGATATTGAGCAGCTGGCGCTTGTATTCGTGAATGCGTTTGACCTGCACATCGAACAGTGTGTCGGGGTCAGCCTCCTGTCCGGTTTTGCGTAGAATGTAGGGGACCAGCCGGTGTTTATTTTCCAGTTTCGATGCCATCCAGGCGCTACGGAATTCGGGGTTATCAGCGTAGGGCGCCAGTTTTTCAAGCAGGTCGAGTGCATTAATCCAGCCCGGTCCGATGGCCGACGTAATCAGCCGCGACAGCGACGGATTGGCCTGGAGCAGCCACCGGCGGGGTGTGATGCCGTTGGTGATGTTTTGGATGCGACCGGGGAAAATCCGGTCGAAATCCCTGAACAGGCCGGTTTTCAAAATATGGGAGTGCAGGGCGGCCACCCCGTTGACCGAATGGCTGCCGACGACCGCGAGATGGGCCATGCGCACCTGCTGCAAAGGGCCCTCCTGGAAAATGGAAAGCCCGGCAGCTAAGTGCGGATCGTCCGGGTATTTTTTCCGCACCGCCGTCAGGAAGCGATGGTTGATTTCATAAATGATTTCCAGATGCCGGGGCAGCAGCCGGCCGATCAGTTCCAGCGGCCAGGTTTCCAGAGCCTCGGGCAAGACCGTATGATTGGTATAGGCGAACGTTTTTTCACAAACAGCCCAGGCATCGTCCCATTCCAGGGCGTGCTCGTCCATCAGGATACGCATGAGTTCCGGGATGGCGATGGTGGGGTGGGTGTCGTTTAATTGAACGGCCACAAAATCCGGAAAATCCGCAAACGAATCGCTCTGTTTCCTGAAACGCCTGAGAATGTCGGACAGTGTCGCCGCGACAAAGAAATACTGCTGTTTGAGCCGCAGCTCTTTACCCGCTTCGATTTCATCGCTGGGGTAGAGCACTTTTGAAATGTTCTCGCCCATCACTTTGGACTGGACCGCGCCGATATAATCGCCGTGGCTGAAGTTTTCCAGGTTGAATTCCCGGCTGGATTGTGCGGCCCACAAGCGCATATTGGTGACATACTCGTCACCGTAGCCGGGAATGAGTATGTCGCAGGCCATGGCCATGACGATCTCGCCGCCGACCCAGCGGTAGCGGAGCCGTCCCGTGGTGTCGCGGTACGGTTCGGATCGGCCGTAGAAACGGATCGGCTCGAGATGCTGGGAGCGCTTGATCTCCCAGGGGTTGCCGCGCCGGCGCCAATTGTCGCAATGTTCGCGCTGGCTGCCGTTTTCCAGGACCTGATGAAAGATGCCGTAGTCATAAAGGATGCCGTATCCGTATCCCGGCAGGTTAAGACAGGCCAGGGAGTCCATGTAGCAGGACGCCAGGCGCCCCAGGCCGCCGTTGCCGAGGCCGGCGTCCCATTTCTCTTCCTCCAGGTCGTCCAGATCAATCCCCATATCCTGCAGCGTCCGGCGGGCCTCTTCCTCCATATTCAGGCTGATGAGATAGTTTTTAAGAAACCGGCCCGGCAGAAATTCCAGGGATAGAAAATAGACCCGCTTGGCCAGCGTATCATAAAGCGAGCGCTGGGTTTTAACCCAGCGCTCCAGCAGACGGTCGCGCACACAGTATGCCAGCCCCATATAAATGGAATACAGATCGGTTTTATCCGGATCGTTGCCCAGGGTAAACAGAATGTGACGGCGGATATCGTTTTTCAGGGAGTCTGTTTCAATGGTTGCGGGGACGTGTCTGCCGCTCGGGTCTTGAACATTTGGGTCCATTAAGAAACCTCCCGACAGATAAAGGGTTAACCGCCTGTATGCTGATGAAATGATTTTTCGCAGGAACCTGTAAAGAGTATTGTCTATTTAGCCAAGTTTTTGCGTGCAAGCAACAAAATTCAACATGAAAAGCGGCCCGGCCACGGCCGCGTCTATTTCCACCGGGCGATGCATTTTAGTATGATCGTCCATTATTATTCCCTGATGACCGAGTAGCTCGCGGGCCGGTTTTTTTCCCGGGAGATGCCGCTGCTCGACGTTTTGTTAAGGCTTTTCAATGCCACACAATTTTTTTGCGGCATCCTGTTTTTCCTTCATGTTGACCCGCCTGGAGATCATTACCCGCTGGGCCTGGGGCGATCCTGCGCCGTGCAGAGATTCCGTCAGATACCCGACGGCGGCTGTTCCCAGGGTGAGGTTCTCGATGAGCCGGAGGATCCGCAGGCGGTGTTCGGTGGGTACATCCGCGCGGGTCATGAGATATTTTTCGAGCCATTTGGCGGTTTCCGGAGACCGCAGGTCCTGTTCGGACGGCAGCGTCACCATCAACCCGCCGGCGATGTCCTGGGCGATACGGGCGATTTCATAGGGAAACCGGGTGATGTTGTGCTTGTGGACGTTGGCCAGCAGGATGTCCACCAGGTAGGTGCCGCCGGCTTCCCGGTGACCCTGGGAAGCGCACGCGATGCCGCAGCAGTAAAGGGTTTCGTTGAGGTGGTTCATTTCAACGAGTTTGTCCCTGATGTGCGCGGCCTTTTCAACGCCGTTGTACTCCGCCACGGTCTGGGCCGCCCCGATGAGGACATCCCCGACGCCCACCTTGAAGGCGTAGCTCTGGCGGTGATAGGCGGCGAAGGTTTCCACCAACTGACCGGTAAATTCGTGCTCCCCGTTCATGAAGACGCGTTCCCAGGGAACGAACACGTCTTCGAAAACCACCAGGGCTTCGTGCCCGCCAAAGATCACGTTGCCCCGGTCCAGGGTTCCGTCCTCGAGCTTGCGCGTATCGCAGGATTGTCTCCCCATGATATAGACAATCCCCTCGGTGTCGCTGGGTAGGGCGAAGGAGACCGCGTAGCGGCTGTCTTCCGCCCGCATGTTCAGGGTCGGCAGGACGATGATTTCATGGGAATTGACCGCACCGGTCTGATGGGCCTTGGCGCCCCGGACCACGATGCCGTCCGGGGTTTCCCGGACCACATGAAGGTATGCATCCGGGTCCGGCTGCCGGGAAGGGGGCAGGCTTCTGTCACCCTTGGCATCGGTCATGGCCCCATCGCAGGTCAGGTCGTTGCGCTGGACATATTCAAGGTATTTTAAAAACCGTTCGTGGCAGGCGGACCCGTTTTTCTCATCGATGGCGTATGTTGCGATGGAGAGGGCGTTGATCGCATCCATGCCCACGCATCGTTGAAAACAGCATCCGGTCTCTCTGCCCAGCAGGCGTCCCATCTGACTTTTCTTCACCAGATCATCCACGCTTTGATGGATGTGGGTGAAGCGGTTGATCCGGTTGCCGCTGATGTGGGAAGTCGCGGTCATGATGTCCGCGTGTTCAGGCCGGTGGGCCAGTTCATACGTTTTGGCCACCGCGAGCATGGAGGGGCGGATGATGGGATCATCCACCACATTTTCCACACGCTTTCCAAACTGATATACGACCAGGTTCAGTTTCCGCAAGCTTTCTTCGTACTGCTCAGCCGTCATCAACCCCATAACGCCTCCTTTTTGCCGGGGATGCCGCTGCCGTAGCGGCCTATTTTTTCGGGCTTGACAATAGGGCGTCGATACCGGCCCGGGCAACCTCCTCGTCCTGGTCGGGCGTGCCGGAACTGCAGCCCATACCCCCCACGATCTGATCGTCCCAAAAAATCGGGAGGCCGCCGGCGATAAGCATAAAACGGCCCCCGTTGCTGGTATGGATGCCGAATGCAGGGCCGCCCGCCCGTCCGACCTCACCGTATGCGCGGGTGGATTTGCGCGCAGCAGCGGCGGTAAAGGCCTTGTTGATGGCGATGTCGATGCTGGTGACGCGGGCGTTGTCCATGCGATGGAACATCATCAGGTGGCCGCCGTCGTCGGTGACGGCAATATCCATATCGACGCCGATCTCTGCGGCTTTCTTCTCTGCGGCCTGCATCATGACCCTTGCGTCTTCCATAGTCAGTTTGGGAACCATTTTCATGGGGTGAGCCTCCTCATTTGGATTGACGAACAACGGACGGTAATCAAAACTATAAATTATCGGGGATTATATCAAACCCCGGCGTTGATAAAAAGTGAAATGTTCAAAAGGGCGGGTTTGTACCGGTTCTTTAGACTTGCAACAGCGCCTAAACCCGATCGTTTCTTTCGTTGGAACGGCTGGAAAATTTTTATCCCAAAGGGGTGGATTCTATGCTAACAATGGGTATATTATAGAAATCAGCCTACTTCCGACAGGAAAAAAACCATATGCGTTTCAGAAGATTCGTCATCCGCGGACTCCTTTACGGACCGTACCTTTTTCATAAAATAACCGGCACCGGTCCCTTCGGTCCCGGCGGAGCCGTCTACCTCCAGGAGCCGTCTCGCCAGGATGGCCAGGCATTGAAGGCGGCACTCTTCAGGCATTACGTTAAACAGTATCATGAGGCGTCCTGTTCGGTGGCAAGCGTTGTCATGGCCGTCAATGCCATTCGGGAGGTGCAGGTCGGCCGGTCGCAGCCCATCACCCAAATGGATATTCTCCAGAAGGTTCGGACCGGCTATTGGAAGGAAAGGATGAGCGCCGAAGGCCACAACGGCAGGCGGGGACTGCCCCTGCCGCTTCTGGGAGAGATCGTCAAAAGCAGCCTCGATATTTACGGCGTCGCTTATAAAACCATCGAAACCGTCCCGGGCGCGCAGGGTGCCGGTCCGGCGGAAAGGAAAAGGGAAGAACTGCGCGACCGCCTGACCGATTTTGAGACAAAGGGAGACTCTCTGATCATCGCCCACTTTGGTCAGGGTGCGTTTGTCAAGACCCTGAACATTCCCCATATTTCACCGGTGGGCGGATTTGATACCCAAAGCGGCCAGGTGATCATTCTGGACGTGGACCCGGATCAGGCAAACCCCTACCGGGTCCCTTTTGATACTTTCTGCAAGGGTCTATTCAGCAGCTATAATCCGATTTTGAGACTGTTCGGATACCGGACCGGCGGATATGTTTTTATAAAACTGACATAACCGGTCCGTTATTTTACGAGTCGATTATTTTTGTAACAGATGTCAAAAAAACATCAGGATTATCGTTCAATCGGAATATGTTTTCGGCAATGACGCTAAGTGGCGTTTGACGATATCTTAACAAAGCTCCCCGGCTTCTTGGGAGATATGCACGTCCGGGTTGCCTTTGCGGCGACGGATGACCCTGACATTGCCGGCTGTTTTTGGGGCGGAGGCCTTCTGATTGCTGCCCTGATTGAACTGTGCCAGCAGTTGGAACAATTTTGCTTCAATTTGTTTTAGTTTCGCTTCTTCCATTAATCTTTTAATCCTTCTTCTTTTATCAGTTGATTCATTCATACCGGCCACCCCCCGCTGCACTATCGCGCGAAGGTCCTTCAGTGTCCCTCGTGTTTTCACAGCCTTTTGTAAATACTGAGATTTATGTAAATCAA
This sequence comes from Desulfobacterales bacterium, assembly GCA_029211065.1. Classification (NCBI taxonomy): domain Bacteria; kingdom Pseudomonadati; phylum Thermodesulfobacteriota; class Desulfobacteria; order Desulfobacterales; species Desulfobacterales bacterium. The sequence continues at coordinate 20,320 of JARGFK010000006.1, read as the reverse complement.
ACGCGAAAAATGGGAAATAAACCAGGATTTTAATACCGTTTAGAACGGAGATTGGCTGGATTCCTATTTGCGACGAATATATCCGTCGTGCCGTTGTCTATATTATATTATACCGGCTTGGCAAGCATTATTTTCACATCGGGTTGTTTATGAGGGAAAAAATATTCACGGTTACAGCGGTTGTCAACATACTATTCCGTACAAACATCCAGATCCATTTTGCCCGGGTTCAGAATATTTTTGGGATCCAGGGCCTGTTTGATCCGGCGCATCACCCCCATGGCCACCGCACTGTGTTCCAGGGACATGAAATCCGCTTTGCCGAGACCGATGCCGTGCTCCCCGGTGAGGGTTCCGCCCAGTTCGATGGCCCGGCGATACAGTTCGGCCCGGGCTTCCGTCACCCGGCGCGATACATAGGGGTCGGTGCTGTCGTAAGTAAAGTGCGGGTGCAGGTTGCCGTCGGCCACGTGCCCTACGGTGACCAGCAGGATATCGTACTTGACGGCAAGTTCCGCGATCACCTCGAGCATATCGACCACCTTTGAAATCGGTACGGTGGTATCTTCACTGATGACCGTGTTGTTGAGCCGGGCAATCACCGGATAGGCGGATTTGCGGGCGGCCCACAGGGCTTCGGCTTCTGTCGCGGTCTGGGCCATGCGAACGCCGGAAGCGTTGTTTGCCTGGAAGATTTTTGTGATTTTGGCCATCTGGGACTCCGTTTCGGTCTGGGTGCTGCCGTCGGTTTCCGCCAGCAGGATGGCCGCCGCCTCGGGCAGGTCCATTTTCGTATTCTGGTTGATGGCCAGGATACAGTTGCGGTCGATCACTTCCAGCACGCTGGGGACGGCCCCGGATTTCATGATCGCGGCCACCGCCCGTCCGGCATCGCTGAGATTTTCAAAGGTGGCCATGGCCGTTGAAGTAGCCGGCGGGCGCGGGTCGATCCTGAGGATGATTTCGGTAATGACCCCCAGGACCCCCTCCGAGCCGACAAAGAGCCGGGTGAGGTCAAGGCCCGATACGCACTTTAAGGTGTGAGAGCCGGTCCGCAGAATCTGACCGTCGGCCAATACGACCTCCAGCCCCAGGACATAGTTGCGGGTGGTCCCGTACTTGGCGCCCTTGACGCCGCCGGCATTGGTGGCCACATTGCCGCCCAGGGTGGCCACCTTACCGCTGGCCGGCTCCGGCGGAAAAGAAAAGCCCAGCGGTTTCAGCGCCCGGTCCAGGTCGCCGTACACAACGCCGGGCTGCACCACCGCCAGGCGGTCCTCCGGGCTGATCTTGAGAATTTTATTCATCTGAATCAAGTCCAACACGATGCCACCCTTGATCGGGACCGTCAGGCCGGAGACGCTGGTGCCCGCCCCCCGGGGTGTGACCGGGATGTTTTCCTGAAATGCCGTTGCCATGATCGCTGCGACCTGTTGGGTGGTGGTGGGGCAGACGGCGGCGTCCGGAAGATGCTTGAACTCGGACGCGTCGGATGCGTAGGAGATCCTGTCGATGATCTGGGTCCTCACATTATTTTCGCCAACGATTTCTTTTAAACATTCGAGTATGTCGGGATGCAATGGGTTGCCCTCCGTTCTGCTGTTAGATTTTTATAATAGCGCCTGTCTCAGGAAAAACATTGATCATTCGACGGCGTCCATCAGACCCCTTTTCCCTCCATGAACAATCCGTTTTTTGAAACGGGTTTGCGACGCAAAGGTTTCATTCAGATGAAGCGGATTGATATCGCCGGACACATCCGCAAAAAGTTTCACCCGCTCTTCCGTCAAGACCCGGGAATAAACCGCGCTCATTCCCACCGTTATGTCTTCAAGGTAGTAACCGTGCAGTTGTCTAAAGTTTGGTTCCGACATGTATCTCACCGGTTGTATCTGTTTCAATTTCCAATCCCCTGCGATCACTGCGGATTTCAGGGCATTCGGTATTGTTGCGGTTTCAGCGCCGGATCCCTATTTATCAATAGTTGACGGTATAATCAACGTCGACTGAGATATACAATTTGCGGCGGCTATAGGCCTGTGATGATCCGCCCGGGGATACAGGCGCGACACGACCCGGCCCGAAAGCGGGCGGCATCCGACAGCGCAAGGATGCCGATGATATCGTCGGCATCCTTCCCGTGTACAAACAACCGTTGCACATCTTTGAGCAGCATCAGTTGGAGCGCATGCGACAGCAGGTCGGACCGGTCGCAGGACTGCACCGGGGAATTCATGATTTCGCTGGCGGCAATATCCGGGGCAATCCCATGATTGTAAGCGATGATGAGGTCCGTCTTGGAGATGACACCGGTGGGTTTTCCCAGGGCGTTTCGAATCAAAACGGCGCCCAAATGCTGGGCGAAAAGCCCGTCGATGACCTGCTCAATCCGGTCTTCTTCCAGATAATAGGTAACCGCAGGGGTCATCACGTCTTCTACGATCAGTCGCTGTCGGGTTTCGATTGCTCCCTGGTCCAGTCTTCCCTTTACGGCGCTTTTGCTGCACTCGCGGCAGTATCGGTAGAGAAGACCCACGATATCGGAATAGGATAAAATGCCGACGGCCTGTTTAGACTCAGATTCTAAGACATATAACTGGTGAACGCCGTTTTGCTGCATGGTGTCCAGGGCTGTCTCAAGCTGGTCGTGGGGAAAGCAATAGAGCAGCGGGCTGACAAAAATACTTTCCAGAGGTGTTTCCGCCGAGAGCCCGGCGTAAAAAGCGCCTATGAGATCGGTTTTGGACACCAGGCCGACGGCCTGACCGTTCCGGTCTGTTAACAGTACGGTGTTGATTTTATGCTTAATCAGTGTGCCGATGCATTTGGTGATGATTGTATCCAGGGACAGCCGGATGACCTGCTTTCGCATGGCCTCTTTGACGGGAATACCGCTTATAACGCTTCTGGTTTTTACGATAGCCATGGTTGTTTACCCCGGTTCAGAGGTCCGATTATTTTATCAGCTTTTGCAGCAGATAGTAAAAAACATCAGAAATATAGACGATTCCGATGATCTTGCCGTCTTCAATTACGGGGATTCTTCGGATATGTTTGCGAATCATCAGATCGACGATAACCATGATGTGGGTATCCGGTTCGATGGTGATTACATCTGCCGTCATAATGTCGCCGACCCGGATGGATCTGACGCGAATGGACAGATCGTCAAAGAGAAGATTCGGATCAAGATCGTCCATTTCACCCCAGATATGAATATGTTTGGGCTGAATCAGCATCAGGATGTCATACATGGACAGGATGCCCGCAAGCGATCCCGTTTCATTCGTGACCATTAGCCCGAATACTTTTCGCTTTAAGGCGGCACTGGCTTTATAAAAACAATTAACCGCTTCGGCCAGGGTGTCCGTCGGGCGTAAGGTTTGAAAGTCCGTATTCATTATGTCTCTGGCAATCATGAGTCGAGTCGTCCCTTGATGGATTTAACCCTTTTCAGGCGCCTGGCAGGTTTTTGTTTTTCGCTTCACCGGATTATTGAAGAACACCGCGGTCCCGCCCCGGCGGGAACGGGGATGTGCACGATGCTGCGGTTCAATTCGTTCTGATGCCATGGCAATAAAAAAAGATAATCCAAGTTTAAAATAGTATACATCATCTTCCGGCGACAGACCACTTTTAAAGCACTATTTATGATTTAACATTTCGATATTAAAGTCAATTTTAAAATCGATGATCGGCGGGTACACTTGTTGCTTATTCTATGGGCAGAAGTATGCGTGGATGTCGTTTTGCGTCATCGTTAATAGGATAAACAAGGGCCAAGGTTTTAAACGGAATCAAAAGAAAATACCAATCAGGGGGAAGAATTGATTATGAGAACGTCATTAAAAGGCTGCCTTTTTATGGTCTTGTTCAGCTCATTCGTATTTATCTATTTTTCCTTGCCCTATTTAACGCCACCGGTCCGCATCGTCCCGGACGGGCTGATTTTCGGGAAGGGACGGATCGGCTTTCTGCTTCTGATTGTTTTATGTATGACCGGCGCTTTTATCGTAACGACGTTCATGCATTGCAGTTGCCATATCATTCGGAAAATATTTTTTAAAAAGAACAGAATCGGTGAGGTTTTCGTATCCATGGGTCTGATCACACCGGACGATCTGGCGGCTGCATTATCGACCCGAAAGATTAGAATCGGAGATATTCTGATGCAGAAAGTCCTGATGACAGAAGTCCGGAAAGACCGGGCGCCGGTTTTCTGGGAAAATAATTATATGAATATGGGCGAGCTGCTGGTGAAAATGGGTTTTTCAATAGACGATGAAATTCAGTGGGCTTTAAACCAAAAAAAAATAATACGGGTTGAAATTCTGAAAAAAAAGAAGCTTGTCATCTGAATGCGCAGTGTTTCCCCCTAATCCCCGGTCGTTTTCTAAACGCTCCCCTCCTGTTTCCTCCTGGGAATTTCACTGAAGGCTGCTCGACTTTGACCGGAGGATGTATTAGTTTACGCTATAACAAAATCAGCATTCAGATAGGGTTCGATCCTGATGGGCCTTGACGGCTTCAGGCGTTGTTCCGAATCCGGTACTGTTCTGATTGAAAATGCTAAAAGGAGGGTGCCATGAAACGCTACTTTTTATATATGATATTAATTCTGGCGGTTCCGAGCTTCGTATTCGGCGCTGCCGGTTCAGCGGTGACTTATCAGGTGGATGGAAAATCATATGAAGGGTACTACGCCAGCCCTTCCGGAAAGGCGCCGCTGGTTTTGCTGATTCATGATTGGGATGGGCTGACAGATTACGAGGTCAAGCGGGCTGATATGCTTGCGGAACTGGGCCATGCTGTTTTTGCCGTCGATTTATTCGGCGCCGGCGTGCGGCCGACCGAGGTCAAGGACAAACGCCAGCACACCGGTGAACTTTATAAGGACAGGGCAAAAATGCGGGCATTGATGCAGGCGGCCCTGGATACGGCAAAGAGCAGAGGGGCCGATGTTAAAAATGCGGTTCCCGCCGGCTATTGCTTCGGGGGCGCAGCGGTGCTCGAACTGGCGCGATCAGGAGCGGATCTGAAAGGGTTTGCCACGTTTCACGGCGGACTGCAGACGCCGGAAGGGCAGGATTACAGTAAAACCCGCGGGGAAATTCTGATTATGCACGGGACGGCGGATTCGGCCATTACCATGGATGCTTTTGCCGGCTTGGCCAAAGAATTGGAATCGACCGGCGTTCTCCACGAAATGATATCCTACGGCGGCGCACAGCATGGTTTTACCGTTTTCGGGGAAGGCCGCTACCAGGAAGCGGCGGACAGAAAATCCTGGAAACGCTTTCAGGAATTTTTGTCCCAACGGTTGAAGTGAAGCGCCGCAGCGAAACTTTCTTTGTTTTTAGCTGTTGTCATAATTCCATTCCGATACAGCCGCCGGACAATTCAGTGGTAACATATTTTTGACAACCACTCCAATGACTGCGATCGCGTGCATCATAACCTGTAGCCCCCGGATGGCCGGGGAAAGGAGAAAACCATGGGAGAAATAGTTCATACATCGCGTATCAGGATTGTGAGGGAAAAGGGCCCCACCCGCAGGGCCACCATCGAGGGGTTCGACCAGCCGGTCTACTACGGCGTCCACGGCGGGATAAAAAAATTCTACCGCATCGACCCTGAGGAAGAGCACGCTGCCACGCTGGACCATATCGTAGCAGCCACCGCCGGCTGAATGATGGGGACACTGGCCGCGGTGCTGGCCGGAAAAAAGATTCCCACGCCTGAAGACCGTTACTGGGCAACCGTCGAGGGGGATATCGAAAGTGTAAATGAAGTGCTAAAAATCACACGGATACGGGTCAAATACCACCTGAAGATCCCCGGGGAAAAGCGCGCCGATGCCCAGGAAGCGTTTTCCGCTTACATTACGAGATGCCCTGCGGCCCAGAGCGTGATCGGGTGCATCGATATCAAGGATGATATCGAAATCGAGGAAACGGCTGCCTGATTTTTAGTAGTCTGCTTGTCCCTCTTTATTTTGCCCGCAAATATTGCGGCGGCCACGGGATATCGGCGTTAAGGGCCTTTGCGGCCGTGAGCGGCCAGTAGGGGTTCCGAAGCAGTTCGCGCCCCACGATCACCGCGTCGGCCTGGCCGGTTGTGATGATCTGTTCGGCCTGGACCGGGTTTGTGATCCGTAATCCGCTTTAATGCCCGCGCGTGCGCATCGGACCAGATCCCGAGGTCGTTGGGAGAAATACGCCCCTGGGGCGAAACCGCAGCGGCCTCGGTCAGGACCAGCGAGACGCCGCCGACTGCGCGGCTGCCCAGGTGGACCAGATGCCAGTCCGTCGGCAGACCATCGGCGCTGGTGTATTGGCACATGGGAGAAAGAAAAATTCTATTTTTGAATTCAATGCCCCTTAAATGGAAACGGGAAAATAATTTTCCTGTCATCACAGACCTCCGGCGGTTGATTCAGCCCGTTACCGGGCGTTTCTGAATATGGTTGTCGCGCATAAACTGTCTGAACAGGTCATACTGTTGCGGGTTAACCGCCAAGCGGCCGTTTATCATCAGAGAAGGGATATACTCCGGGTCGACCTGTTGGGCGCGCAGCCAGTCCTCATCGACTGCAGGGGCAAAGGCCCGGGAGTCAATTACCTGCCGGGCTTCCTGACGCGGAAGTCCCACGGCGCCGACGATATCCATAAGAACAGGAACGCGGCCGATATTTTTTCCCTCTGCAAAATAAGCGGTGAACACAGCCTTATGAAAATCATCCCCATAGTCTCGGGATTCAGCCCATTTGCCGACTTCATGGGCAAAGCGGCTATTGAATGTCATGGTCCGGTGTCCGAACGGCAGTCCGGCCGCTTTGGCGGCTTTTTTGAGGCGGATATTCATCTCATGAATATCCTTGCCGCTGCCTGCGAATACCTGTTCGAGTGAAAGCCCCTCCTCCGGCGTATCCGGCCGGAGCGGGTAAGCAACCCAGCGTGTTTCGATCTCGTATTCCTTCTTAAGCCTTTCAATACACCCGGTAATGAAATAGCACCACGGTCAGGTGTAATCGGAAAAAATTTCAAGAATCGCTTTTTCGGTCATTTGAGCTCCTTTCTCTTATGATTAGACGCGCAGGGTTTGATGAGGCTCCCGGTGAGAAGCGTTCCGGCAATGCCGACGGATTCAAGGTCCAGAAAAATTTCTGCAGACCGCCTGAACAGGATGCTGCATTGAGCCGGATAGGGGCCGTCTGCGTCATTGTAGCGCAGGACCACAGGGACCCGGGGAAGGGCACTAAACTGCATGGCAAGGTCGAATGCCGGGAAGTCGCCCGAAGGGATCCCGCCCAATTTAAGGGAAGAAACCCGGAGCTGTTCCACTCTGCCGGAAAATGAGGTTTCGCTGTGATATCCGTATCCTTCAACCGGTCGCGGCATTTCTTTTCAGCTTCTAAAAACAGTTCAGTGGGGCTTTTCATATCGCTGACGATACTCCCGCCTATCCTCGCAGATGGTGCTTCCCTTAAATGGTTTCCTATTGAAATGGAACTGTCCGGAGGCCGTGATGGAAAATTACGTTGAAAATTGCTATAACAGAAATGCTGCCGCAACACAATTGGTGAACCCCACGACCGGTTGCCCCGGGGGTTTTGAAAGTCGGACGCATTCTGCTACCGGCACCGGAAATACGCTAAGCGGGTTCGCTGAAAAGGTCATGGGTCGGGCTGTCCCAGCGGTATGGTTTATCTTCTTGACAGGTCCTAATAATTCTGATATTATGATTTGTGCGGCCGGATTTAAAAAGCGTCCCTTTTCTACCAACCAAGCGGGTGATGGACCTAAAACGATTAATGAGGAAAAATGGAACTTGTCATCAAAAAGATTCTGTACGCGACCGACCTGTCCAAAAATTCGGCATATGCCTTCCAGTACGCAATGGATTATTCGGAAAAACACGACGCCCAGATCGTCATCCTGCATGTCTACGAAAAGTTGAGGTGGGCGGACATGACGGAACTGGAAGACAACCTGCAAATTGCCGGACAGATGAAAGCGGGTTTGAAAAATAAAGAAAATACCGCCAAAAATATCAGAGAGCGGTTGGGCAAATTTTGCGAAAAAATAAGAAAAGATGATCCGTCCTGTACGTTCAACGTAGATAAAATCGAGGTATGCGAGGGCTATCCCGCCAACACGATTCTTGAAAAAGCGGATGAGTTCGACTGCGACCTGATTGTGATGGGAACCCACGGCAAAGGGCGCATTGCCCATGCGTTTCTGGGGAGCGTGGCCGAAAAGGTGCTGCAACGTTCGCGCCGGCCCGTCTTCATTATTCCTTTGCCGGAAGAGGATACCGAACTGTCCTATTTGAACTGATACCGGCGTATGTCTCTTTCCGGAAACAGATTTTTCGGGTGGCGTCCCCCCAGCGTTTTTTTTGCGCCAGCAATTGTAAAAACACCGGGCCGTCATTTACGACCCTTCCTCCGACGACATCGACCCCGCGGGCAAAAAGCGCGTCCGGGAAGTATCCTGCCGTGGGACCGATGACTGAGACAAAGGCATCCGGAGAACAGCAGTGAAGGATCTCATCCAGGGAATGGTTCAACACGGTCGTACTGGTGCATAAGATTTTATTGCAGGCGTTTAATTCGGATATGTCCAGGGTGATGGGCAGATGGGGAAATTCCTGGATCAGCGCCGCTTTTTTTTCGATGATAACCATTTCCGCGCCGGCGGTCTGAATGGTTTTAATCAGCGGGTGGAAAAGTCCGACCATCCCGACCCTGTCTCCCGGCGACACCGACAACAGCCCCAGTGAATCGGTAGCGGTATCCACCGCAAAATGGGTTTCCCGCATCACCTGCTGGCAGATTGCGTTAATGGCAGCCAGGCTGATCATCTCTTTGACAGGATCATCATTGCCGAATTCAAGGGCCAATCCCCCCGGGTCTTTCCCGATAAAATGCGATGGCCGCAGCGCCGTGTATGCTCCCATGTTATCATCCGGCAAAAGCACATAGCTGATGCCGGCCGCCCCGCCCTCCAGGCAGACGGCCATAAACTCGGTGTCTTTTGACTGGCCGCCTTTTTGAAAAGGCGGGAAGAAAATGTCTGCGATGGGTGGAATGGCAAACGTTGCCGTTAATCCCGTGATCATACCCTTAAATTCATCTTCCAGACTCATGGCTGCCTCCCGGTGACGTTTGTCTTATCTTAAACCACACCCTTGAATTTTTTTCATTGTTTTCAATCGACCGCTGTTATTGCCGTCCCCTGACGCCCAGACCCTGCGACCCCATTGCCTTCTCATCGGTCAGGGATGGGTCAGTTCCGGAGAATCGATTTTCTGTAAAATCATTCGAAATTCGGCTTCCGAAATGCGGGTCTGCCAGTGCCCGGTGATGCGGGCCGTATACACCAACCCCGCAAAAAGAAAAATGATGACGGCGCCGAGGGTGATCGTTGACCAGGCTTTCCGGCCGAACCCCGCGGTTTTAAGCTGCAGCGTGTTTTTTGCCGGGCAGACGTCGGTGCAGTCCATGCATCCAATGCATTCAGGACTGTGAACGCGAAGTTTCCGGTCAACCGGCAGATACGAAGGGCATATGCGGGTGCAGCGGCCGCACCCGATGCATTTTTCCGGATCCCGCTGAATCCGGGTGGGGCCTGCAAGCGCAAGGAGGCCCATTAAGGCGCCGTACGGGCACAGGTACCGGCACCAGAAGTTTTTCACAGGCAGCGAGGCCAGCGTCAGAAATAAAAGCACGGCTCCCGACAGGGCCGACATCCTTGTAAAAAAGAAAAGCATCTTTACGTCGGACACTTTGTAATAGGGCCCCTGGAGAAATGCGTGGATGTCATTTGAGTCCATGGAAAATATGATCCAGACGAAAAATCCCAGAAGGAGATATTTAACGCTTCTGAGAGGATAATCGAGCCAAGGGGGCAACTGGAAGTTTTTTCCGAAAACTTTTCCGCCGAGCTTCCATAACCATTCGGATAACGAGCCCACAGGGCAAAACCAGCCACAGAACGATTTTCGCAGCATCAGGGAAACCAGGCCGGCAAACCCCAGAATGACCATAGCGGCCGGGTGAACCGGATCCCAGGCGCCGGTCGCGGCAAACAGTTTCCAACCCATCAGAGCGCCGATGGGGAGAAACCCCTCGACACCCGGCGGCCGCGCCACAATGATTGCGTCATTATGGAATGCCTGGAAAACGTATATGGAAAACTGGATGCCGATGGCGACGGTTAAAACAAAAATCAGCAGCTGCACCCAATTGCGTATACTTCCGGTTCCCATTTTTTTATGACCGTTTTGCGGCTGCTCTATAAGCGGTTTAAGAGGCTTTTCTGATCCGGGCAAGGGCTGCGATATTACTTTTTTTCCTTCCGGCCTACCGGATGAACACCTTTTTTGCATTTCAACAAAAACATAAGGCTTTCTCGGCTTTTGCAATAATTGCGTAAGCATACCCCGATTACATTTAAAATACATTGACTTAAATCAAAAAAAATCCCGCCGTCGTTATTTCCCCCGGCGCGCTTCACCCAGATTTTTCCCTTCTTTTTGCCGCCCGGCGTGTCCCGATCCCGTGGCCCGAATGTCCTGGACATTCAGGCAGTGATGGCTTATGTTTGCGAAATCCAAACAATCATGCGCTGTTTAGACCATCTGTGGACTTGCTCATTATTTGAGATCGAAAGGGATCGGAAATTTCATGCGTGAACAACTTACCGTTAAAACCGTCGCCATCTTTTTTCTGCCGCTGATCCTCATGATGGAATTGCACCAGATCTCGCACTCGGTCATCCAGGCCTTTCTTGCCCGTCTGACCGATCCGTTGCTGGTACTTGCCGGGTTCAGCCTTGCCTTTACCCTCAACAACATGATCAGTTGCGTAAACCAGAGCGCCATTCAGGCCGGGATCTCCTTTATTTCGGATCGCCGTTCATTCTGGCGCCTGGTCAAATTTTACGCTGTGATCGTGTTTTTTCCCTTTGGACTGCTCCAGACCGTCGCCCTGACGCGCCTGGGGGACATCGTTTTTGGCGACTGGATCGGAGCCAGCGCTGAAGTCATTTCAGAAGCCAAAGCTGCCTCCGGGATCCTGACGCTCTGGATCTACCCGATCCTGGTGAGAAATATCGCCTTTTCCCTGGCATTCATCCAAAAACGGACCATTCTCATTACTTATGCCACCGTTGTAAGGCTCCTGGCGCTGTTCGTTTTTCTGTTCATATATCCGTTCTGGTTGAAAGGCGCAGCCATTGGGAGTGCGGCCCTGGTATCCTGCATGGCATCAGAAGCGGTGTTCATGGCCGTCGTAACCTACCCCTTTTTTTCGAAACTTCCCCGGGACAACGGGGCGCTGGTGCCGTATCGGGATATGTGGCGTTTTTCCTGGCCGTTGATGATTGCCCAGATCACGGAAAACGGTGTGGCGTTTATCATAAACATGTTCCTGGGCCGGCTTGTAAACCCGGACCTCGCCATCGCCGGCTTCGGGGTGACCTATGCGATTGTAAGGGCTATTTTAGCCCCCCTGAAAAGTCTGGTCCAGACGGCGCAGACGCTGCTGCACTGCCGGGAGGACCTGGTTGCGCTGCTGAAGTTTACGGCCTGGCTGCAGCTGGCCTTTGTCGGGATCATCTTCGGGTTATTTTACACCCCGCTGCGAATCCCGGTTTTGGACGGTGTCATGGGATTGACTTCGGAGTTGCGCAATTACATTACGCCGGGTCTCAGACTGACTTTTCTGGTGGCGATTTTCTGGGGATTTTCGGCGTTGTTTCGCGGGATGCTTTCGGCGGTTCGCGCAACATTCGCCATTGCAGTGACCGCTTTTATCCGGCTGGTTGTCATCGCGCTTGTGGGCTGCGCGGCTTTATTGTGGCCCGATCTTAACGGCACCGTCGTCGGCATTGCGGCCATGAGCGGCGCTTTTTTAGCGGAAGCCCTGGTGCTCGGCCGGCGGCTCTATATCCGGTTTAAACAGGCAGGACCCTGGTCCGTTTCAGCAAAAACCGGTGAGGCGGCCGTTTAATCTTGCGTCTGCATGACCCGGTCGGCGACGTCTTCGGCCTTTCTGAAAACGTCTTTATCCTTTGCAATTTCTCCCAGTTCTCGAATGCCCCAGGACCGGATTTGATATCGCTCATTAATTCCGTACCAGTCCCAGAACTCGCCGTAGCGCGGGAAAATATCGGCGAATTTGCTTTCATCGGGACGCCCCTGGACCTGGATAAAGACAAGTTTTTTTCCCGGAGCCAGCCGGCTTTTGACTGAACTTGTCCGGTAATCCGGTGTGAAAAAAGAAAACATCCGGTCCACAAACCCTTTGAGCTGGCAGGTGATGTCTCCGAAATAGACGGGCGTTGCCATGACCAGCAGATCAGCCTCACGGACGGCATCCAGCACCCGGGTCAGATCATCATCGAGGACGCACCGGTCCAGTTTTGTTTTGCAGGCCATGCAGGCCTGGCAGCCATGGTAGGTCAGTTTGTTCAGGGCGAACGTCTGTACTTCTGCGCCGAGGCTTTCAATCCTGTCGCAGAAGTGCTTGGCAATGGCATTGCTGTTTCCGTTGGCTCTCGGGCTTCCCAATACGCAGACAGTTTTCATAAGGAACCTCTCATTAAGTTGTTTTTCACCCCGTCCGGTTGCGGCGGAACGGTTCACCTTATCTATCAAAAAATTTTCGTAAATCCCAGCTTTTCTTCTCGCCGGTTGTCAGCCGTCATTTTCGGAGTGGCCTTCGCTCCCTATAAATCCCGATTTTTTTGTTGACTTATTTTCCCGGTTCGTTATAAATTCAAACTTACCCCCTACTCGATGCTGGGGCCCACCCATATATGGAGTGGCCTTCTACCCCAGAAAGGTCACTCCATTTTTTTGCCTGCCATACAGGAAAATCTTATTCCGGGAAAAGGAGAAAGAGATGTCGGTAAAACATCCTGAATGTCCTCTTTATAATCATGATAACTGCCGCGAGCTTGACAATCCGAAGCTGTGTGCACTTGTTCGTGAGGACAAAATCTGTATCAGGAAAGATAGTAGGCCGGAAAAGAAAATAAAACCTTCAAGACTTGAGTCCTGTTACGGAGATTTATTATAACCCCGGTCATTATCAAACAGCTCCCGCATCTGGTCTGGAATGGCCGGCGTTTTGAGGGTTTGCGGCACTGTGTCGCCCGGCAGCCGCAAGGTGAGTGCGTGCGCGTGCAAAGCGAGACGGTGAAAAGCAAAATTTCTGCTGAGGTAGCTTGCGGCCCGCCTGGACCCATAGCGGGAGTCACCGACCACCGGATGGCCGGCCAGTTTCGCATGGCGCCGGATCTGGTGCCTGCGGCCGGTGAGAGGCTCGATTTCCACCATCGTGTAATGGGCACTGCATTCAAGGACCCGGTAACGGGTCTCAGCATTTTGCCGTTGTCCGGCGCCTTCAGGGCTCAAACGCCCGCCGGCAGTTTTTGCAAGCTTCCGGCGCCATGTCCCCCACGGGTCGTTTAGCTGCGGGGTTTCCAGCCGGCCATGCAAGATAGCGACATATTGCTTTTTGACCTGGCGGGATTCAAACTGCTCTGAAAAAAATCGAAACGCCGCCGGGGTGACGGCCAGTAAAATAATTCCGCTGGTTTCCTTGTCGAGGCGATGGACCGGATTAACGCCGAAATCCGGATCCATATCCATCTGTCCGGAGGCAGCCGGTTCTCTTTGAATAAAGGCGGATACCAGGGAGCAAATATCCCGCCCGGGCGCATTGTGCACCGTTACGCCGGCGGGTTTATTTGCTGCCAGCCAGCCTTTCCCGGCAGCTATTACCGATATCGATAGTGATTTGCTGTCGATTATTTTCATTCTCGATATATCAATAGACGCCTCTAATTATTCAAGGTTGCTTAATACATGAATTCGGGATCAACCTCGAACAGGGCTTTTCCGGTTTTCAGGTAGGACTGGATATTCTCAACAGTCTGTTCAATGTTGAGGCGCGCGGCCTGGGGGGTAAACCCGGCAAGATGCGGGGAGAGGATCACATTGGAAAGTTCATGGAACGGAAAGCGGGACGGCGGCGTGGCCGTTGATTTGCCTTTTTGCGGATAGACATACCAGACATCGATGGCGGCTCCTTTTAGAATGCCGTCTTTCAGCGCGCGGTAAAGGCCTTCTTCATCCGCAACCCCGCCCCTGCCCACATTGACCAGAAATTTTCCGTTTAAGCGCGACAGAATCTCTTTGGAAAACAGCCCCTTAGTGTCATTTGTCAGGGGCAGGGTGATAAAGATGAGCTCGCTCCGTTCAAGAGCCCCGTCTAAATCAAGGGTGATTTCGTCAAAAAAATCCGGGATGCGTTTGATGGGACGCTTTTTGAAACCGATTACCCGGCAGCTAAATACCTTTAAATATTTTGCGATATATTGTCCGATGGCGCCGGTCCCGATCACCGCGCATGTCCGCCCCTCAATGGAATCCCAGGAATCCTCCACATTTCCGGTGGCCCAGTAGCCGTGCCATTGGAATTTTTTAAGGTCGTTGTGATAGTCGATGAGTTTCCCGTAAAAGCCCAGCGCCATGGCAACGGCTCTTTCGGCGACATACGCGGCGTTTCCGTGGACATTGGCGACCCGGATGTTGCGTTTTTTTATCTGGTCAAAGGGCAGGGCATCAGGTCCCGCATAGGGGACAAATATCATTTTGAGATTCCGGCACTTTTTTAAAAGATCAGCGGTCAGTTCTCCGGTGACGATGGCGTCGGCATTTTCAATTTCCCCGTTAATCCGATCCTTATCGGTGATAAAATCGACATGGCTGAATTCCCGGCGCAGTCCTTCAATTTTTTGGAGCCAAAATTGATTCAATTTATTGTAAAAAACAAGTTTCATCTCACTTCCGTGGAATTTTAATCAAATCCTAATCAGCAAGGCCCTTATCCCCATCATCTTTTTTTCTCAGGATAACCAGACCGGAACTTGTTGGCGTCGGGGCCTGTCTTTCTTTACTTTGATCCTTAAGGTCGCTTTCAATCAACTGTTTAAGTTTCTCGTCCAACTTCCTTCGGTCCAAGCCGCTTCTCCTCTCAGGGACCTGATCTGTTGAAAGTGACTTTCTCCTGTCGGCACCTTGACGTCTGTTTTTATAAATGATCTCCACCGGCATATGAACCCCTTTACAATTAAAACCCCAGCATGAAACTTGTATTATTTGTACCCGATGTCAGCCGGTTTTTCAAGTGGTGTCGTCCCCTTATCAATATAACACCAGCCGCCTCCGAATTCCGTTTAATATTTTTTCCGATCCACCAGAGGCTGTCAATTTAGAGAGAATTCTGTTAGCATTCTTACGGAAAAAAATGGGCGCGCTGAAACGACGGTCGCGCCCCACGGTCCATCGCGTAAAACATGATTTTTAAAACAGGCATCTACAGCGAAAATCCGAACCGGGCCGGCGTGTTGCTTGAGAATGGCCCACCCTCAAATTTTTTATCAGGTGAAGTATATGCGACCCTTATTAAAAGTACTTTGGAACCTTTTTCTTATTTTTATCGGCACCGTTATTATTTCGGCCGCAATTAAGGGCATCCTTATCCCCAAGCAGTTTTTAGCCGGCGGGATTCCGGGACTGGCCGTTTTGATTCACTATATCTTCCCGAAATTCCCGGTGGGGCTGATATTTTTCGCGCTTAATGCGCCTGCTTTTATCATCGGGTGGATATTTGTCAACCGACGTTTCTTTCTTTACAGCCTTGCCGGCATGTCTATATTCTCGGCGGTATTGTTATGGCCGTATCCGGTGATTCCCATTCATGATTTGATTCTGAGCGCCCTGACGGCCGGGATCATGATCGGCGTGGGCTCGGGCATCGTGCTGCGGTCATACGGGACCATCGGAAGCCTGGGCATTCTATCGGTCGTTTTCCATAAACGATATTCCATCCGGCCCGGAACTACGATTCTGTGCTTCAACGTCCTGTTGCTGCTTTCGGCCGCCTTCCGGTTTCCCCTGGAAATGGTATTATATACGCTGATCCATCTCTACGTGGGGCGGCATTTCATGAATTTTGTAGTCTTTGGTCTCAGTCAACGCAAGTCAATCATGATTGTCTCCGCGCAATGGAAAGAAATTTCCGATAACATCATGAATGAATTGCAGCGAGGGGTAACGGTTATGCCCGGCACGGGCGGATATACCAATCAGGAACTGCATATTCTTTATACCGTAATCACATTCAATGAACTCGTCCGGCTGAAAGAGTTCATTCGAAAGTCAGACCCCAGCGCCTTTGTGGTTGTGACGGACACCCTCGAGGTAATGGGTAAAAATATCGGCAATCAGCCGCACTGGTAAATCCAGCAGGGCCGCTTCAGTTTCTGTATCAATATACCAATAGAATGTACCACTTATCACACCCGTATCTGATGCCCAGGCCTTTGTTAAGTCAGACATATCGAAGGTTTTAAGATCGGTTGATACTCTGAGGTTTTAGGCATATATCTTAACCAATTATATTCTGTGGTGATTTTGCTTATAATCATGACTCTTAAAAATTTTGACACACCCCGCTCAACGACCGCTTGGACAATATCTCTTATGTAACACCTTGAAATGCGAGATATTTTCCTTGCACCTGCCATTAAAACTGTTATATTATCAGCTCCAAGTATCAGAATAACTTCAAATAATCCGTATTCAGGAATCCTGTCACAAGGAAAGAGCGCTGCCCCGGGGCACGCTTGACTTCTCAATGATGGTAAAGGAAGTCCGCAGATAGACCAGGGCTAAGATAGAAGCCCTTGTTTGGAAGTTCATTATTAGATTTGCCGCAACCAGCTGATTGGAGAACGGCCGCCTAAAGCCGTTACCGCCGGCGCAAAGCAGATTGAGGACTTTCTCCGAAAATTTAGGAAAAAGGTCAGCACAACATCGAAAAGTCATTAGGGGTTAAGGAGTAATAATGGCACAGCTCGAGCACATCGATGCCATTGAGAAACGTCTCTGGAATGCTGCGGATACGCTGCGTGCCAATTCAAACTATGCCAGCAACGAATATTTCCTGCCTGTAATGGGTCTGATCTTCCTGCGCCATGCCTACAGTCGTTTTCTGGCCGTAAAGGATGATATCGAAGCCAACCTGCCCAAGCGCGGCGGCAAGACCCGGCCTCTGACCAAAGAAGATTTTTCCCAGAAAAGCTCTATATTCCTAAGACCCAAGGCCCAGTTCGACTATCTAGTGGCGTTAACGGACAGTGACGATCGCGCCAGGGCCATCGTCGAAGCCATGGAATCAATCGAAAGTGATTACGAGAACCTTCGCGGCGCCCTGCCCAAGAGCGAATATCAGGAATTGTCCAACAGTGTCCTCGGCCAGCTCCTTCGGACGCTCAATCCGGATGAACTCAAGCGGATATCCGGCGATGTGTTTGGCCGCATCTACGAGTACTTCCTGACACAGTTTGCCGACCAGAAGGCCCACGACGGCGGCGAGTTTTTCACACCCGTCTCGCTGGTCTCTTTGATTGCCAACGTGCTGGAACCCGAAGGCGGAACCGTGCTGGACCCAGCCTGCGGTTCCGGCGGCATGTTCGTGCAAAGCGCGCGTGTCGTGGAGCGACATCACGAAAACCCTTCCGAAAAGCTGACCTTCTACGGTCTGGAAAAAAACGCCACAACGATTCGACTATCCAAAATGAACCTGGCCGTCCACGGCCTGGAAGGCGATATCCAGAAGGCCATCACTTATTATGATGATCCGCATGAATTGCTGGGTAAGGCGGATTTTGTCATGGCCAATCCGCCCTTTAATGTGGATGAGATCGACGCTGACCAGCTCAAGAACGATCCGCGCCTCCCCTTCGGCCTGCCCGGCGTGAACAAAAAGAAAAAGGTGAGCAACGGCAACTATGTCTGGATCAGCTATTTTTACAGCTACTTGGGCGAAAAAGGCCGGGCCGGATTTGTCATGTCCTCCCAATCCTCCAGCGCCGGTCGAGACGAAGCCAAAGTGCGGCAAAAACTCATCGAGACCGGCGATGTGGACATTATGATCGCTATTCGCTCCAATTTCTTTTATACCCGCACCGTGCCCTGCGAGTTGTGGTTTCTCAACCGTGACAAACCCGCAACGCTTCGCAATAAAGTGCTCATGATCGATGCACGGAACATCTATCGCAAAGTCACCCGCAAGATTTACGATTTTTCGCCTGAGCAGGAACGGAATATTCTCGCCATTGTCTGGCTCTACCGGGGGCAGACTGATAAGTACCTAAACTTGGTCGCTGATTACTGCCGAAAGATACTGGAAGAGGCCGCCGCATGCTTCAAAGCTGCCGACGCAGACGGTGAGGTCATCGAGCCGTTGCCAGGTTTCCTTGCTGCCCTCGATGTCTTGCTCACTATCCTGAAACCTTGTCTCAAGGAGCTGCCGAAAGATGGCCCTCATTCCGAGGTGAAAAAGGAACTTGATCAGGCACTGCGTGTATTTAAAGCAGATGTCACGAAGTTTGAGAAGACCTTCGCTGAACAGCAGATCGCTTGGAAAAAGCAGAAAACCGGCAACGGCACACTGAAAAGGGCTGTGGAGCGCCTCTCACCCCTTGCCGAAACTAGCCGTGACCTGATCAAGCAGACCGACATGGTTCATAAACTCGCTTCGACCCTGGTCGAAGTGGTTCAAAAAGCACCCTCACCCCAGACCTCTCCCAAAGGGAAAGGGGATAACGGCAATGTGGCAATACGCAACCAGTTGAAACAGCTTGAACAGACGCGGGCAAAAGCCGTCGAGTACCTCAAGCAGGTGCGCTACTTCTGGAAACAGGCCCGTTGGCTCACAGAACGTTTTCCCGATGCCGAACTGTGTGACATAGAGGGGCTTGTCAAGCTGGTGGACCGCTCCGATATTGAAGCCAGTGATTGGAGTCTCACTCCTGGCCGCTACGTGGGTGTTGCTCCCGAAGCGGAGGATGAAAACTTCGACTTCGAAGAAGCCCTGCGGGAGATTCATGCGGAATTGGAGGATCTGAACGCCGAAGCTGTGCAATTGGCTGAAACCATCAAACGTAAATTCCAGGGATTGGGGATATGAGTTGGGAAATCATCAGCCTTGGTGAGTTCTTGACGTTGAAAAGAGGTTACGATCTCCCCGCATCAAAGAGAGAAGAGGGCAACATCCCGGTCGTTTCATCTTCTGGTGTCACTGGTCATCATAGTATCGCAAAGGTCACTGGACCAGGTGTTGTGACAGGTCGCTATGGTACGCTCGGTGAGGTTTTCTTCGTAAAGGAAGACTTTTGGCCACTGAATACATCTTTGTATGTCCAAGACTTTAAAGGCAACGACCCGCGTTTTACGGCCTATGTACTCAAGAATATTCTTAAAGGTACTTCCAGTGATAAAGCTGCGGTACCAGGTGTAAACCGCAACGACCTTCACACTATGAAAGTCACAGTTACTAGTGTCTCGTCAACCATCAATTGTCGGATAGAGGCGGCGTAGTTTTATCCTGGCATCCTCGGCAGTGAATTGCCAGTTTACCTTAGCGCCTTTGTTGTCTCTGGCTCTCTGCCATGCCGCAACTTCTTTTTTAACAATTTCGATGTCATCAATCCTTCTTTTAAGGCACTGTCCCGTAAGTACGTTCAGCTCTATCTCGGCCATATTCAACCAGCTTCCATGCTTTGGGGTATACACAAATTCAAACTTGTCCCACAAAGCTTTTGCCTTATTTGGCGGAAATGATTCATAAAGAGATCCCGGGTTGTGAGTGTTCAGGTTATCCATCACCAAAGTTATCTTTTCTGCGCTTTCGTATTGACCAGCGATTTCTTCAATAAAACAAGCCCAGTCCCGCTTGGTTTTTCTTTCAGTGACTTTGACCGTACGCGTGCCTGCCAATGGCTCGCAAGAAATGAAAACATTGCAGACGCCGCAACGCTTGTATTCATAGTCATGCTTGGCCGCCTTCCCTGGCGATGCAGAAATTGGAACCTTGGTTGGTAGTGTATAATCTTTTGTGTAAATTTTAAAATGGTATAAAAAAGGGCGCTTTTCCTTTAAAAGGGTTTTTGGCAAAAACACCGAAAGAAAGGAAAAGCACCCATGAAACTGGAAATTAGCGTACCAGAGGTTGTAAGTATTTTCAAGGAAATCCAGCGGCAGCCGGAGAATATTTTTGAGATGATTCGCGTGGAGATCAAAGAGAGCGTCGGTCAATACCTGACCAAGATGATGGATTTGGAGCGCACCGAATTTCTTGGGCGGCAATGGTATGAGCATGCTCAGGGAGATGTGAATCATCGTAATGGTTCCTATTCTCGCAACTTCACATTAAAAGGTATTGGCGCTGTCAAGGTTG
>JARGFK010000005.1:14622-77138 GCA_029211065.1 Desulfobacterales bacterium | reverse complement strand
GGCTTTCTTATATTCCCGGAATTGTCAAACTCTGGGAGTCCTCCGGCATAGCCGGAGGTTTACCTAAGGGAAATTAAATATTTAATACAAAATTTATGCCATAATGATTTGTTAAATGTAAAATCCGGAAATATTTTTTAACAACCTTATATCATTATATAAAATCGAGCATCAGCGATAACCGGACAGGAAAAGATAGGCGGCTGAGCGACAGGTTGTGCACAGAAAAATGTGCATCATGGGGTTCTGAAGTCAGATCGCATTCAAGGCGATTGCATTTTTCAGATATTCAGAGTGAGATGTTTTATTTTACCTCCTTTTCCCCGTGCTAAAGGGTTTGTACGACCGGCCATTTGACAATCGTTGCTGCAATCCATTGCCTACTGCATACTTGTCCTTCCCCCAAGCACCGACTTCTGGCTCCTGACTTCTGCCTCCTGACCCCTCAAGTTACGGCCGGGGAAGCCAGTACTGTCGCATGATCTCGTGGGACCATGCCGGCTGGCGAACCTCCTGGCGCGGCAGAAACTCCTTTTTTATTCCAAAATTATGAACAGGTCCGGGGGTCTTATATCTTGCAGGAGCTGATCATATCGCAGACTTTCTTAAACACATCCGTCAGCCGCAGGATGCCCACGATCTCCTTGCCCCGGGTCACCAGCAGGGACTGGTGTTTTCCGACCAGAAACTGGACCACCGCCTCGTTGAGGGTCGCCCCCTCATCCACAAATTCGCCCTCCGCGGGGGTGTACATGATGTTTTTGACTTTGACTGCCGCGGCTTTCCGGCAGATCTCGCCCAGGGGCCTCTTCAACAGTCCGAGCTCCTTGATCAGGCTTCGGATATAATCCGCATTGATGCCATACCCGTCCAGCTCCTTGAAATCCCCCACGTCCTGATACTTGGGCTCAAGGGCTCTGATCACATCGAGCTGGCTCAGTTTGCCCACGATCTTTCCCCGGGCGTCGTAGACCAGCACCGCCCGGTGCCGGTAGTGGTCCTGGTTGAATTTATCCTGGGCATCTTCCAGAGCGCGGACGGCTTCGTATAAAGTTGCCTCCTCCGACACGGTGGCATAATCCGCCAGCAGGACCATCATCTCTTTTACTATTATCGACTCCATTTAACCCTCCATTGGTTGTGTTTCTTGTCTATTGTCTGTTGCCGTCCAGTTCTTTCAGCTTTTTCAATAAATCCCGGGGAGAAGCGGCATCAACCTGGCTTAAATGGGATGCCATTTCCTCAGGGGAGATCCCCTGCCGGTTCATCACCGTTTTTTTGTACGCTTCCACAAGGGTCCTAAGCAGGGTGTCCAGACCGCACGGCTTGGAAAGATAGGTGTAAGCCTTTCCGAATTCTTTTTCATTTTCAGGATCAAAGGATCCGTGCCCGGTGAGTATGATCACTTCCAGCCAGGGATAATCCCTTTTCAGTGCGATCAACACGTCCTTTCCGCTCATGCCGGGCATTTTCAAATCAAGAATGGCGACATCCAGGAGATGGGTGCGGGCGACATCGAGGGCCTTTTCCCCCCGGTTTACGGCGATCACGTTGAAATCCCGGACCTGAAGACGCCGCCGGATGGATTCCAACAGGGCGTCCTCATCATCCACCAGCAGCAAATTGATCTGTTCCTTTTTCAAAATCGATATTTCCTTCGGCTGTTTGCATTTTGGGGGACGGATTTGAGACCGGCCCCCTTAAAGCTGTGATGCGAACTATACGGGAAATTTCAACCACTGCCAATACCCCAAAATCACCCAGCCCCACAACACGGCAAACGACAGGAGCAATGCCACAAAACCGTGCACGAAGAAATCCTTAGTGGTGATCAGCTGCTCGCCGGTTTCATAATCTTTGGCAAGGGCGAAGATGATGGCGTTGTTGGGGGTCCCGATGACCAGCATGTGCGCGAAGGAAGAGGCAAAGGCCGTTGCCAGACCGACCATGACGGGCGATGCCCCGGCAATGGTGGCCATGGGCACGGCAATGGGACCGATGGTCGCCACAGTGGCGCCGTCGCTCATGAAATTGGTCAACACACCGGTAAACAGGGAGGTCGCGATACTCAGCCCGGCGGCTGATTTGCTCATGACTTCCGGCAGGAAGCTCACAAAGGCATCGGCCATCAGCAGGGCCCCGCCGGTCATGGCCAGTCCGGTTCCCATGGCGCTTGCCGCCGCGTAGAGAAAAACCACGTCCCAATGGATGGATTGGACTTCCTTCCATCGCAGTATCCCCAGGATATTCAATGCCACTAAGGCCAGGATCACCGGGCCGCCCATTCCGTACCGGTCTGAAAAAGCGGACCACATGAAGATCAGGACCACCAGGACCACGGCGGTCTTGTATTCATCCGCGGTCATTTTGCCGATTTTTTCCGACTCACGCCTGACGGCCGCAGCCACATTGAGCGTTTTGATCGTAAGTTTGTTGCGGCCCCATAAATAGAAATACAGGCCGATGATAATCGCCGCCACCGGCACGAAAGGGAGGCCGTACTGGACCCATTGACCGAAGCTCACGTTGATCCCGTAGTCGGCCAGGATGCCGATCATGATGGCATTGCGGCCGCCGGCCGCCGGTGATCCGGGTCCGCCGAGATTGCAGGCGTAATTGAGGGTCAAGAGCATCATGACCACCAGGGCCTTGTCCTTGGCAATCCCGCCTACCCGCACGGCCCCCATGTAAACCATCATGAAAATGGGGGCGATAAAGGCGATCAGGGCGTGCTCGGACAGGAAGGCTGCCGTAACGGCCACCATGGGCGCGAATATCAGGCACATGCGGATAATCGACGTGCTGGGGGTCAGCAGCAGAATTCCGATGCGCCGGTCGAGCCCGGTTTTGGATATGGCCGTTGCCATGGCAAGGACCCCGAAGATAAAGATGACGGCGTCCTTGGCATAGGCGCGGGCCACTCCATCGGGCGGGAGCACGCCGAAGAAATACATCAACACGCCCACCAGCAAAGCGGTGACCCCCACGGGCATGGCGCCCGTGGCCCAAAACAGGGCCGCCACCACCAGCACGCCCATCATGACATGGGCCCGCTTCATGACCGCCCCGGCGCCCAGAAGCACCTTTGTTTTGGTGCCGTCCGGTTTTTTCACGGTTTCATACAGACCGGCCCGGTCGGCGTAATACTGGGCGACGGTCTGGCCCGGCTTCATTCTCCGGAAATCCGAATACCCCAAGATTTTTTCTTCCGCGGCACTCCCCTTTTCCGTTGTTATCAGAGCCTTCAAACGATCGCTCGGAGGCATGAAATAAATCAGGGCAAAAATCAGCGCGCCCAGAATGATGAAACCCGGCCGCGCACCCTGGACCCCCATGAACCAGCTTTTCAGGCTTTTTTCTTCGATATGGGGAATTTCATGGCGGGCTTTGGAATACCGAAATTCGTTGCGGGCCCCCTCGATCTTTTCGATGACCTCATCCAATGGGGCCGGCTTTTGCAGATAGGCGAACACATCGTGTTTGCCGGTCATCCGGGCCGATTCAATGGAACCGTGGCCGGTCAGCATGATGATCTGGACTTCCGGCCGGATTTTTTTGAGTTCCTTCAGGGTTTGAATGCCGTCCATATCCGGCATTTTCTGATCCAGAACCACCACTTCGGGGTCTTTGTGCCGGGCGATCTTGATGGCATCCTCACCGTTGTCGACGTCCAGAACCTCGTAACCGCGAACGGAAAGCCGCTTGGCCAATGCGGTCCTGAACTGGTCCTCATCATCTACGAGCAGGATGACCGGTTTTTTCTCCTCGGCCTGTTTTTCATTTTCACCCACGGGCCTCCTCCTTTTCCACAATTGGAATTTGTATTTTTAATCATAAAAATCCGAGACAAAGTCGATTAACTCCGACCTATCCCCTCCGGTTTTCCGGAAACCGGCAACACCACCGTGAATTCACTTCCGGCCCCCGGCGCGCTGCGCACTTCGATGCGCCCGCCGAAGCCTTCCACAATATTGAGACTGATGGGCAGGCCCAGTCCGGTGCCCTTGCCGACTTCCTTGGACGTAAAGAACGGCATGAAGATTTTTTCCGCTTTTTCGGCGATCATCCCTTCGCCGGTATCGGCGACCGAGATTTTAACGACATCGCCGTCCATCCCGGTGCGCAAGGTAATGATGCCGCCTTCGCTCACCGCATCACTGGCATTGTTCACCAGGTTCAAAAACACTTGACGCAGCAGGTCCGGGTCAAGCATCAACCCAGGCAGATCCGGCGCATAATCCCGAACCAGGGTAATATTTGACACGGTGAATTCATGTTCCGTAACACCGGAGACAACATCGTCGAGTAATTTATTGATATCGCACAGGACAAGCTCGGGATCGGTTTTGCGGACAAAGCTCAGGATCTTCTGGGTGACGTTTTTGGCGCGATGGATTGCCTTGTCGATTTCATCAAGCTCCCTGATAATGGCTTCCGGAGACGACTCCAGGCTCAAGGTGGGATCGAGCATATCCCGGATCAAACCGGCTTCTGATTCGATAATGGCTAGGGGGTTGTTGATCTCGTGGGCCACGCCGCCGGCAAGCTGCCCCACGGAAACCAGTTTATGGGCATGATACAGTTGGGATTTCAGTTCGACCCGGTCCTGCTCCAGTGATTCGGTCCAGTGGATGACCCGGCCGACAATCACCCAGATAATCCCCATAATCACCAGAACAAGAACGGCCGCGCCGATGATCATGGTGTTTCGCAGGACAACCATCTCCTGATAGGCCACATCAATGGACTGGAGCATCACCAGGCACCAGGGAACTTCCTTGAGCCAGGTATGGGCCGCCAGCATGGATTGTCCCTGAAAACGGATAGCGACGACATCCGCGTCCTTTTCCATGCCCGGCACATAGGCGGCCGGTTCCAGCAGATCGCCGAAGCCGGGGGTAACGGCCTGATGGATGCCGTCCCGGTTGATAAGATAACCGCTGGCGGGCTTGCCGTGCCTGGAATCCTGCAACAGGTTCTGCAGCTTGTCCGGATAAACGCTGGATCGAATCACATAATAATTCCCATCCACAATCTGTTTCACACCGATGGTAAAATGGGGCTGCCGCCGCAGTCCGAGATAAAGATCCGTAATAATGTAGCTTTTTGACTGACTGATCAGTTCCTTGTACCAGTTTTCCTGGCTGTAATCCTTGTTGCGCAGATGCGGATAGGGGCCGGCATAGCCGGTCTGGATGCCGCTGGAATCTATCAGACCCACATCCACAAAAGCATCGTCGGACCGCATGAGATTGGCCAGATACGATTCCATCATTGTCTGGCTGGGTTCCAGGTTAAAGGCTTTTAAATGGAACAGGTTGAACACATTCACGATTCTTTTCTGCATGAACAGATCGATGGTGTTGCGCTGGCTGTCCGCCACCGCAGAAAGCTGCAGTTTGCTGCTTTCGCGGACATTGGCGTGGAATTCATAGTTGAAATAAATCGTTATCAGGGTGATGGGTATGAGGTAGGCAATCAGCAGCCCCATGAAGAGGGCGTGCTTCAGACGGCGGTGGTAATTTTTGTCCGGCTTCGGATCCGTAAAGGGTTTCGGATCGGATGCATGATTTTTTTCAGTCGTCCGACCAACAGATCCGGAAACACCTGATTCAGATGTTGTCATGCGATATCTCAAAACGGTTGCAGGGTGTCGTTACATAAAATGGCACGATAATACC
This sequence comes from Desulfobacterales bacterium, assembly GCA_029211065.1. Taxonomy (NCBI): domain Bacteria; kingdom Pseudomonadati; phylum Thermodesulfobacteriota; class Desulfobacteria; order Desulfobacterales; species Desulfobacterales bacterium. Next base: position 71,457 of record JARGFK010000005.1, on the reverse strand, counting down.
AAGAGGTGCTTTTTATAACGAAACTCCGGAAAATATCAAGGAGATTCCGGACCCGTCCAAAAATTCGCAGCAAAACAAACCTGCCCCCGATCGTTTGTTCTCAGGCTTTTTCCCCGCTGCTACATGAACCAGTTTTGACGTCCCTTTATCCAGCCTTTAACGGTTTCTATAGTCCACATTTTCAAATCGTCGGCCATATAAAATTTAGGGAAAAGGAGATCTTCATCTGCCGTTATCATGCCGTCTTTAACTGCCTGCCGTACAAGCGGGGTGTAGGGATAAATGCGGATACCGACGGTTATCCTTATGGAGTCGGTATGGAGCGAATCGGCAAATGCAAGGCTTTCTGTTATCGTATCCTTATCTTCCCCGGGACTCCCCAGCAGTAGAAACCCCATTATATGGATATGATATTTTTTTAAGAGATCGCAAATATATCGAACCTCATCCGGGCTGTAGCACTTATTCATGTTTTTAATTATCCGGGCCGAACCGCTCTCAAACCCCAGGCTGACCTCCTCGCATCCGGCCAGCGCCATCTTTTTGACCAGATCCTCGTCCACTTTCCAGGGGTAGAGGATGCAGCGCCATTTCACATTGATTTTTTTCGCGATCATCCGCTCACAAAGCTCCCTGGCGTAGGATTTGGGAAAGTTGAACACATTGTCGACAAAGAAAAATCGGTCAAACCCGGCCGCAACATATTGTGACAATGAATCAACCACCTGTTCCAAATTTCGCTTGTGCAAAACCGGCCCTTCAATCATTGGCGTCGAGCAATAGGAACATTTCATCGGGCACCCCCGGCGGGATTGAAACGGCAGCCATATCTGCTGGCCTTGGAGGTTGGCCGGGGCGCTTAAATGCGCGCCGGGAAGCGGCAGTGGAAAATCGTCCAGATTGAATTTAAAGTTTATTTTGCCCTGAAGGCCCTTTTCCGGCAGGTATAAACCCGGTATTCCAGCAAAGTCCTCTCCCCTTTCAAGTCTTTCCAGCAGTTGAACAAAAGCATGTTCCCCTTGCCCCTGGATTCCCATGTCGGCCCCGAGATATTCAAGGGCGCTTTGAGGGAAAATGCTGTACCCCGCCCCCCCGATGATAAAGGGGCAGTCGGTCTGCTCGCGGCAAAAGGAAACGATCGATCTAACGGGTTCCAGCAGGAACTTGGGCTCCGCTATGTTCTGATCGTCGATATTCCGAACGGAAATCCCGATGGCGTTCGGCCTAAACTCTTTTATGGATGCTGCAAGGACTTCCCTGACATCTTCACGCGCCATTAAATTCAGCAGGGCAATATCATGTCCGGCCATCTGCGTCGCGCTAGCGATACACCCCAGCCCCAGCGGCAGAACCGGCATGTTCATCAATTCGGTATTCGCGGAAATCAGCAAGACTTTCATCAGCTTATGCTCTCCATGGCTATCCCCTCGCGGCGCCCGTCGCCCGCAGATCCGCCCTGCCTACAAAAATGAACCGCCAAGACGCCAAGCACGCAAAGGTTATTTCAGTTTTTTACTGATCGGGTGAAACGATCAGCAAAAAGGCTACCGTCCTGCGGGGCGGATAGCTGCGCTATACATGCTTTGCTCTTACTCAACAACTTTGCGCCCTTCGCGTCTTCACGGTTCAACCCTTATTCTTGCCGGGAAAATTCACCACAAACAGCGAACCCAGCCCTTCTTCGCTTTCAACAATGATCCGTCCGCCGTGCTGATCGACGACTTCCTTGACAAGGGCCAGACCCAGGCCGGTTCCGTGTTCATCTATTGCACGGGCGTTCTCGGCCCGGAAAAATTCAGAAAAGAGCTGCACCCTGGCCGCCGCCGGAATCCCGATGCCGGTGTCGCTGATTTGGATTTTTACCGATCCCTCGGCCGCGGCCGAAAATTCCACCCGTACCTTCCCCCCGGACGGCGTGTACTTGACGGCGTTTGAAACCAGATTTTCCAGCACCTGTTCAACCATATCGCCATCGCCCTGAATGATGGGTAGGGCTTCCGGGACCTGCATCTCAAAAACAAGCCCCTTCTGCCTGGCCTCCTCCTGAAACGTCCGTTCCATCCTCCCGGCCAGAAGGTTCATATCCACCGGTTTGTATTCCGCCTTGCGCCGCTGTTCCCGGCTTCTTGCCAGCACTAGAAGCTCATTGATCATCGCCAGCATCGTACGAACCCGCCGATCGACCCGCCGCAGGTATTCACTTTGGTCCGCGTTCAGCTCGCCCTGATACCCGCCCCGGACCACGTTAAGGATGCTTATGACCGCCGCCAGCGGCGACCGCAGATTGTGCGCCACCCGCATCATGAATTTCGTGCGTTCCTGGATCAGTTTTTCGATGGACTCGTAGGCTTGCGCATTTTCAATGGCCACCGCCACCAGGCCGGCCGCCTGTCTGAAAAAGTCGACTTCTTCGGGCGTAAACCGTTCGGGTGATTTACAATAGGCCCCCAAAATGCCGATTACTTTCTCTTCAACGATAAGGGGGACGAACAGGACCGACTGAATCCGGGCGGCGGCAAGATCTTCCCCGAACTGGAACATTTCCCGCCGGGTCAGGTGTCCGGTTACAAAGGGCTTGCCCTCAATGATCTCTCGGTTCAGCGGACTTTTGTCCACCGCCACGACTTTACTTTTAAATACATCGGCCACCAGTCCGTCGGCCGCCACAAAGCGGAGTTCTTTACCGTCTTCGCTGAGGAGCTTTATGGAAATGCCCACCACGCCCATCACCTGGCCCAGCTCCGCCGTGACGATTTTCAGCACTTGATCAAACTTGCGAATCGAACCGATGGCCTGGGTCATGGCATACAGGGCGTTCAGTTTCCGGTTCAGGCGTTTAAACGCTTCGGACAGATCCACCAGGTTGGATATCCGCTTTCGGAGCATGGTCATGATGGAGGAAGTGAAAAAGGCCGTAATGTAAACCGACGCGCTGAAAAATCCCAAAATGATCATCACGTGCGCAGGCAGATCGATCAGATTGAACGACTTGCCGGAAAGGGCCAGGGGGTGGTGCGCCAGCAGTCCGGTATGCTCGGCCGTAGTAATAGCGATCATGCCGGCCACAACCATGGTTGCAAAACCGTAGCTCGCCCGCGGCGGCAACAGGATCGAGGCAAAAATGACATGGAAGATAAAAAAGAAAATCAGCGGGCTGGCAATGCCGCCGGTAACGTGAATCAGCACAAACATCGCACCGAAATCCAGCCCGAACTGCCAGCGGGTCAGGTTCCGAATGTACTCCCGCTGCTTGACAATGTTCTCTACCTGGGTGCGACTCTTGAAATGAAATACCGTATTATAGATAAATATAAACGTTGCGACGATAAAGAAGGTCCCCAGTGAAAGACCGAAGCCGATTCGCTCGGCAACCACGGCCCCTATCGCAATACTGGGCGGCACAAACCAGCGAAGCTTGATGAACCAGCGCGTCCGCTCTTTTAATTCCTTGAAGACAACGCGTTTCTGTTCATCTATCTCCTCAGGCAAATCCCATTTTTCCTGATTCATATTGTCTTGAGACATATGGCAACTCCTTTTCAGGGGTCAGGTTTCAGCTTTCAGGTGTCGGGGCAAAGCAGTTTGCCCCTTTCTCTTCCTGACACCTGTTTCCTGACTCCTGACTCCAGATAACCGATCCCCGACGCCCGGTCCCCGATCCCTGTAACTACAGTCCATTGCCGACTGCCTACTACTTACTGCTTATTGCCTACGTGTCCTTCCCTGCTCCCTGGTCCCCGATCCCTGACGCCTGACTAGCATATTCTCGGAAGCTGCTCTCCGGTCAGCATGTCCACGATTCGAATACCACCGATGCGGGTCTTTAAACAAACCATTCCGGGATTGTCTGAAACCACCTCTCCAATGATACGCGCATCCAAGCCGTTTGGGTCCGCCTGCATCGCCCCAAGAATTTTTTCGGCATGCGCCGGACCGACAAACGCAAGCAGCTTGCCTTCATTGGCGATATAGAGCGGATCGAATCCCATCAGTTCGCATATCCCCAGGACTTCATTCTTAACCGGAATTTTGTCCTCATGGATGACAACCCCCACATGTGAGCGATCAGCGATCTCATTTAAGGCGGTCCCGACGCCGCCACGGGTGGGGTCCCGCAGCACATGGATATCCCGGCTGACGCCAAGCATCCTTTTTACCAGAAGGTGCAGCGGCGCTGTATCGCTTTTAAGGTCAGACGCAAAGGTCATCCCTTCTCGCTGGGTCATAATAACGACACCATGCTCCGCAATGCTTCCGCTCAGGATAATCACATCCCCAACGCGGGCATGCCGGCTGCCGACGACCACATCTTCAGGAATAACGCCGATGCCGGATGTATTAATGAAAATCCTGTCGGCAGCCCCTTTGGGGACCACCTTGGTATCCCCGGTCACAACGGTTACTCCGGCCGCCGCCGCCGCCTGACTCATCCCCACGAGAATTTTTTCAAGATCCGCAACGGCGAAACCCTCTTCGATCAGCAATCCCACGCTGAGATATTGCGGGGTGGCGCCGCACATGGCGACATCGTTGACGGTCCCGTTGATCGCCAGATCACCGATGCTGCCGCCGGGGAAAAAAATAGGATCCACCGTAAACGTGTCGGTTGAAAAGGCAAGCCGTTTACCCCCCAGCTCCAATTTGGCGCCGTCATCCATTTGCGAGAGAACGGGATTGTCAAAAAGGGGCAGCATCATGTCGGAAATCAGGCGGTGTGACATTTTCCCGCCGCTCCCGTGGTCTAAAAGAATTTTAGCGTTGGCCATCATAAACTCCGGTTCAGCTCAAGGTTTTAGCGAGCATTCTTTTTAATTCTTATCCCAATCTGTTGAATAGGGTTCAGGGGCCGGGGGTCAGGTTTCAGCTGTCGGTGCAAGGCGATTTGTCCCTTTCTCTTCCTGACACCTGATCCCTGACACCTGGGCCCCGGCTTCTGGCCCCTGATCCCTGACCCCCGATCCCTGACCCCTGGTACCTATAATATGCCGCACAGGTCCCCTCACTGGAAACCATGCACGCACCCACCGGATCTTCGGGCGTGCAGACTTTTTGATACAGCGGACACTCCGGCGGAATCTTCCGGCCGGTAAGGATCTCTCCGCAGCAGCAGCCCTTGGGTTCCACCGATTCCGGCACTCTAAAATCAAGCATCTTTTCCGCGTCCAGATCGGAGAATGTCGCCCTGATCTTGAGCCCGCTTTCCGGGATGGTGCCGATTCCACGCCAGGCGGCATCCCGCACCTCAAAAACGTCCTTCATGATCTGCTGGGCCTTTGTGTTTCCGTCAACCGTAACAACCCGGCGATAATCATTGGAAAGCTCAGCCTTGCCGCTTTCGATCTGCCGGATTAGCGTGTAGATGGCCTGCAGGATATCGACCGGTTCAAATCCGGCAACCACGCAGGGGACCCGATATTTCTGAAAAAAGGGAACATACCCCCGGGTACCGATGATGACGGAAACATGGCCCGGCAAGATAAATCCGTCAATGCGTACATCCTGGTTTCCCATCAGTGCAAAAAGCGCCGGCGGAACGCATTTGTGCGCCGAAAAAACAAAAAAATTGTCCAGTCGCATTTCCCGTGCCGCAAGCAGGGTTGCAGCTATGGTGGGTGCGGTTGTTTCAAAACCCACCCCCGGAAAAACCACTTTTTTATCCGGATGCTGTCTGGCAATCTTGAGTGCGTCATCCGCGGCATAAACCATCCGGATGTCCCGACCCTCGGCGCGTTGCTTCTGCAGGGATGACGATGTCCCCGGAACCCGCATCAGGTCGCCGAAGGTTGCGATGATTACTTCATCCAGCCCGGCCATCCGGATAAACGTGTCGATCTCTTTTTGAGTCGTGACACATACCGGGCATCCCGGGCCCGACAGCAATGCGATGGTTTTCGGGAGCATGCCGCGAATTCCGTTCCTGAAAATAGAGACGGTGTGGGTGCCGCACACCTCCATCAGGCGAATCGGCCGTTTGCTCGCACGCCTGATGTTGTCGGCAATACGCCCGGCAATTTCCGGATCCCGGTATTCCTCCATGTATTTAATGCCCATCGGCTCCCTTTCCAATTCAACATTCGATGGTGGACGTTCAATGTTCGGCGTCCATTCAGTAAAAGTCCCCCTCACCCTCCGAGCACTGCAGCGGCGATCACGGCCTGCCCCAGGGATATGCCCCCGTCATTGGCCGGTACCTGGCGATGGCTGTAAACGTCAAACCCTTTATGGCTCAGGGCCTGTTCTAATCCACTTAAAAGTATCGCGTTCTGAAAAACCCCTCCGCTCAGCGCAACCCGGTTCAGGCCGCTGTCGGCTCTGATCGCCCCGCACAGGTCGGTAAACATCCGGATCAGGGTCAAATGGAACCTGGCGCTGATTTCCGCTAGCGGCAAACCTTCCTGGACATCCCGCACAACGGCCCGAATGATGGGTTGCACCATCACCTGATAGATTTCTTCCGATTTCCATTCATAGTCATAAAATACGGGCGTCTTTTCTGATGCCGCCATCTCCAGTTCCATAGCCGCCTGGCCTTCAAAAAACACATGCGTTCGGATCCCCGCGATGGCGGCAACGCCGTCAAAGAGACGACCCAGGCTGGAGGTGGCGGGCGAGTTGATTTTCTTAGTGATCATCTCAATGATTCGCACGATCCGGTTCTCATCGATCGCTTTAAACAGCGGAAGGTCCAGGTTCCATAAAGCCTCGCCGAAAGCGGCATGGAGATAACTGACCGCCATTTTCCAGGGTTCTTTAATGGCGGAAGCACCGGCCGGCAGGGAAACGGTCGATAGGGACGCAGCCCGTTTGAAACCTGCCGGACCCGCGATCAGGATTTCACCGCCCCAGATGCTGCCGTCCGTTCCATAACCGGTTCCGTCAAATGCAAGACCGATCACCTCTCCCTCCAGCCCGTTTTCGGACATACAGCTCACAACATGGGCATGGTGATGCTGAACCTGAAGCTTTTGGCCCTTTTCCTGTTCCTGCACATAGCGGGTGCTCAGATAATCCGGATGGAGGTCGCAGACCAGGATTTCGGGATGGATATCCAGTATCCGCTGCATATGCACAATGGTCAATTTAAAAAAATCATATGCTGCCAGATTCTCCAGATCTCCGATATGCTGGCTCAGAAAAGCCTGATTTCCTTTGGTGAGACAGACCGTATTTTTTTGTTCGGCGCCGCAGGCAAGCACAGGCGGGACCCGGCATTTTAAAAAAACAGGCGCCGGCACAAAACCTCTTGAGCGCCGCATAAAGCGGGTGTCGCCCGCTGTTCGTTTGACGATGGAGTCATCACTGCGCAAATAGATTTCTCTGTCATGGGTTAAAAAATAATCGGCAATATCCGCCAGGCGCGCAAAGGCGTCGTCATTATCGATGGCGATGGGTTCCTCGCTGCGGTTTCCACTGGTCATCACCAGGGCCGTAAAGCCGCAGTTTAAAATCTGATAATGGAGGGGGGTATAGGGAAGCATGACACCGAAATACGTGTTGCGCGGAGAAACCTGTTGCGAAAGGGGATTGGGAATCCGCTTGCGCAGCAGAACGATCGGGCGCTGCGGCGATGTCAGCAGGTTTTCTTCCTCGGCATCGACATGGGCGTAAACAGCGATATCCGACAGATCGGTTGACATCAGCGCCAGCGGTTTCTCTTCACGAAGCTTTCTTTGCCGCAGGCGGGTTACGGCCTCATCGTTTTCAGCATCGGCCGCTATATGAAACCCACCCAAACCCTTGACGGCCAGAAGATATCCTTCTTTTATCAGCGCCGCGGCATGTTCGACGGGATTGGGCGCATCCATCTTTTTTCCGGCACGATCATAAAGGGTGACCTGGGGACCGCACACGGCGCAGGCATTCGGTTGCGCATGGAATCGCCGGTTGCCGGGATCGTCGTACTCGGACTGACAGCTGCGGCACATTTTGAATTTCCGCATGGAGGTGTTGGGACGGTCATAGGGGATATGATCAATAATCGTATAGCGCGGCCCGCAATTGGTGCAGTTAATGAAGGGGTATCGATACCGCCGATCCGTGGGATCGAACAGCTCCTTAAAACAATCGGCACAGATGGAAACATCCGGGGAAATCAGAGTCGAAACGGTTTTTTGGTGTTGGCTTTTTGCGATGGTAAATTTGCGAAAATTCTTCAAGGGTTCATCGCTTGTCACCAGATCGGTTATGCGGGCCAGCGGCGGGCAGCTTTGGATAAGATCCCTGCCAAAGGACTCGATGTCCTCACGGAAACCCTCAACATGCAGGGAAACCCCGGATGAGGTGTTGGCAATCTCGCCTTTCAGCCGGTACCGGTTTGCCAACCCATAAACAAAAGGACGAAAGCCGACCCCCTGGACGATGCCGTTTACCCTGAACTTTCTTGCAATGCATTCCGGCACCATGCTTTTGACGGCCATAAATCACCCATCAAACTCCATCGCAGCGACTTTCCGTAATATTTTCAACGATTCCAGTGCTTCTGATTCGTCAATTTTTCGGATGGCAAAACCGGCATGAACGATCACATAATCGCCGACCCTGGCATCTTCAATGAGGATCAGATTCGTCTCTCTGGTAACGCCTTCAACGTCGATGATCCCCATATTGTTTTCAATCTTCACGATTTTTGACGGTATTGCCAGACACATATTTATTTATTCCTTGAGACAAACCTCGATCGGCCAGTTAGTTTTTGATATAGCCGGTTCAAGGGTTCGGGTGTCAGGTGTCAGGGTTCAGGGCAAAGGAATTTGGCCATTTATTTTTCCATCCCCCGATTTTCCTGGTCTGACTGTTCACTTGTCACTCGTCACTTGTCACTCGTCACTTGTCACTCGTCACTTGTTACTCGTTATTGTTATTCCTTCTCAGCCTCAACCTCAACATTTTCTCTTTCCCCCGACCCCTGATCCTTAATCAGTTGTCACCGCAATGCATTGCTTACTGCTTACTGCTTACTGCTTACTGCTTACTGCCTACTGCCTACTACTTACTGCCTATTGCCTACTTGTCCTTCCCCTGCCCCGGAAGCCAGACCGTGAAGGTGGTGCCTTTATCAAGTTCACTTTCAACTGCGATGCGTCCATGATAAAAATCCACGATGCGTTTGACGATGCTTAACCCGAGCCCGGTGCCGGTAATGAGACTGGTCGCCTCTCTTTTTTCGCGAAAAAATTCCGAGAACAGACGGCTTACGCCATCCTTGCTGATACCGATGCCGGTGTCCGCGACGGAGATCCTCACATAGGGACCGTCCGGCTCAGCCCAAATTCTCACCTGGCCGCCATGTCGGTTATATTTGACGGCATTGCCCACCAGGTTGTTCAGCATCCGTATGAGTTCTTCCCGGTCCGCCGGAACAGCGGGCAGACCGTCAGGAACCTGAACTTCAAGGCGGATCTCGTTCCGGTCGGCAAGGGGCTCTATGAGTTCCTTGATTTCTTTTAATACCCCCCCCATATGTTGCGGGGTGATTTCACGGCGGACGGTCCCCCCCTCCATCCGTGCCATGTCAAGCAAATCACCGACCAGATCCATCAAGGCATGAATACGCTGCTTTGAGCGCTGGATGATTTCGTGCTGCTTTTGACTGTCCTGGACAAACCCGCCGTCGATTGCCGCCAGGTAACCGTCCACGGCCGCCAGAGGGGCCCGCAGTTCATGGGCCACCATATTCATGAACTGGGCCTTGACCTGTTCCACGCGTTTCATGTCGGAAATATCCCTGAGGACCGTAACGGTGCCCAGGAACCGACTGGAAGTGAGATCAATCACCGGAGCCACATTTGCCAGAACCCAGCTTTCTTTTGATTCAAGACTGAGCCGGATCTCATTTGACAGACGTTTTTTCCGGGCTGATGCAGCGGTAATCATCTCGATCAAATCCTTACATTCCAACACCTCTTCCGTTTTTAACGGCGCCCGGATGGATTGAAGGCTGGAAAACATCTTACGCGCTGCCGGATTGTAAAGCACCAGTGCCTGTTCAGCGTTGCATACTATCACTCCGTCGGTCATGCAGTCAATGACGGTGCGAAACTGACTCTTTTCCGTTACGAGTTCAAGCATCCGCCGGCGCCGTTCGGCTTCCAGCCGATTGCGCTCGCGAATAAGACGCACCCGTTCCAAAGCCCGATCCGTCAAACGCAGCAGGTCGTCCGGAGCAAAAGGTTTGGCGATAAAGTCGTACGCTCCGCGCTTGGTGGCTTCCACCGCAGATTCAATGGTGGCATAAGCCGTTATCATGACAAAGACGGTTTCAGGGACCAGCGCCTGGCCCTGGAGCAGGAACTCAAAACCGCTGATGCCCGGCATGCGCAAGTCAACCAGGACCAGGTCGATGTTCGGCTGCTGCTGCAGAAGTTCCAGTCCTTTTTCACCGTTCTCGGCCATCAGGACGATGTGGCCCTGGGAACGCAGCACCCGTTCACACCCGCGTCGGATGCCGGGTTCATCATCCACCACCAAAATTTTGTGGGCTTCAGCTTGCATGGATTAAAATCATTCACATCCCCTTTATAGCGTTGCACCCAGAGTCTACCCACATTGGAATCCGAAGCACCAAATTAGAAATACGAAACAAATCCAAATGACCAAAATTCCAAGGTTCCAAACCTGCTATCGATCGCATCTAATACGTTTGGGCCTTGCGTTTTAAACATGCGGTCATTCGAATTTCGAATTTGTTTCGAGCTTCGATATTCGGATTTCGAATTTAGGACCTCTAAACAACTCTTGTTGGCATATTGGGTTGAACTTCGATATTATCCGCCGGCTCTTCTATCAGGACGTCCGGCAACGGCAATTCAAAAATGATGTCCAGCCATTCATGATACCTGCTCTGCGCATGGATAGCGCCCCCGTGGCGTCGAATGATTTCACGGGTGATAAACAGCCCCAGACCGGTCCCTCGGCCCGGCTGAACTTTTGCAGCGGTTTGCAGGCGTGAAAATTTTCTGAACAACCGATCGATTTGATCAGCCGGCACCCCCGGACCGTCATTCCATACATGCAACTCAGCTTTATCGCCCAGGCGTTTTCCCCACAGTTTTATGACCCCGCCGTCACGGCCATAGCGGGTGGCGTTGCCGAGCAGGTTCTCGTAAACAATTTCCAGAAGCGCCGGATCGGCCTGGACGAACAGGTCCTCCGGAAAATCCACCTCTACCCGCATCCCTGTGGCCTCCAGCCGGCCCCGGAAATTACTCAAGACCGGACGAATCACGTCCGATTCCAGATGCACGGGTCTCGCCCGCACCTGTAATTCGCCTTTTTCTATTCGCGAAAGATTGAGATAATTGAGAGTCATCTCTTCGGCCCGGTTGATGGCCGTGACGACATCGTTGAGGGCCTCTTTCTGTTCTGCGCTGACGTTTCCGATGTAGCCGTCATGCACGGCCAGCAGGTTGATTTTCATTGCCGCGATCTGGTTCTTGAGTTCATGGGTGATAAATTCCAGGGCGTCCAGATAATTCTGAACCCACTCTTTGAGTTCCGTTGCCGTTTGCTGCAGATCATCGCGGCTGTGCTGCAGTTGCCGGTCGCGTTCCTTCAGAGAGCTGACCATCTGATTGAATGCGCTGGTCAGACGGTAGATCTCGTCTCTTTTTGCTTCCGTCGAATAAGATAACTGGTAATTGAGATTGCCGCGCGCAACCTCGTCCGCCCCGACGGTCAACTGGGTAATGGGGCGGGCCTGCCGGGCGCTCAGCCAGAGCGAAAGGGAAACGGCGCATAAAAACACCAGCACGGCCACAACGCTGAACAGGGTCATCGCCTGCCGACGCATATCGTCATAACGTTTTTTCAAGACCCCGACGTACAGCATGCCGACGATTTCTTCGTTCAGGTTCCGCAGGGGTTCGTAAGCGGAAATGTACCAGCTGTCCACCACAAAGGCCGGACCGGTCCACATGTGGCCTTCATTCAGAACCTTATCATAGACCTCAGCGGAGACGCGGGTGCCGATCGCGCGCTTTCCGTCCGGGCCGACGACATTCGTCGTGATCCGGACATCGCCCTGAAATATCGTCACCGTTCCCATGTTCTTTCCGCCGTAAGTGGCGGCCGTAAAGACGTTTTCACGTACAAAGTCAACGAAGTCGAAGTTCTGGTTGATGACGGTTCCCACCCGGACAATGCCGGTCAATTCCTGATGATCGTCCAGAATAGGGGCGGCGGCTTCAAGCACCATGGCCGAAGTGATTTCCCGGGGTCCCCCGGGTTTTGCATGCGGAGTCGACAGGACGGGAATTTTGGTACGCGCGGCCAGCGCGTCGTTCTTGATGGTTAAGGTTTCTAAGGGGAGAATCGAAATACCGGCAGCCGATTTTCTAGTTTGAAGAACGCAGGAAATGACGGGGCTGATGGAAGCCTGGGCGCCCAGGTTATCGCCGGAAGCAGTGGTCAGGATCGTTCCGCGGCTGTCTAAAATATGCAGGAAATCATATTCCAGCTTGATGCGCAGTCCATCCAGAGTGTGCGTATCAACCGCCTGATGGGAAGACAATTTCTCGGAAATGTCGCCTTCGGAGATAACTAGGCAGGCTTTGAGGGCTTCATCGAGCCGTCGCTCCCACATGGCCCGGGCTGTCTTTAACCCTAAAACCACCCGGCGCTCGGCCTCTGATATGACCATCCGCTTGATCAGAAAACTGCCGGCCAGAATGGTGAGGGCGCCTGAAAGCACGACGACCCCGACAAAGGCGCCCAGCAGCCTCACCCTCAACGGCAAGTCCATTATAATTCCTTCATTCGCCCCGGATTGTTGCGCACTACTCGCTTTTCTCTTTGAGCAGCCGCTCAATCGCAGAGAAAAGTTTTTCCGGCTGGATCGGCTTTTCGAAGAACATCGTGACCGGCCAGTCCTCGCCCATAATGTGCTGAAAATTCTCCGGCCCCTGTTCCACCATTTTCTGCGGGAATGAGGTCAGCATGAGTATGGGAATTTTTTTATATTGCGGGCTGCGTTGGAGCTTATAGGCAAGATCGAAACCTTCTGTGTCGGTGGACATCATGACATCCAGAATAATAAGGTCCGGGATTTTCCGCTCCATTTCCGCATACCCTTCCTTACCGTTATAAGCAGCCCGAACCTCGTACGCTTTACTTTCAAGGACAATGCGCATCGAATCAACCAAATCCCTGTCATCGTCGATAATAAGGATGTCTGCTGTGTTTTCCATGGGTTACTCCTAGTGTAATCGGTTCAAGGTTCAGGGTTCACGGTTCACAGTTGCAACGTTCTTCAGGAAAGTTTGTCAACGTGTATCTTTAACGATGATCCCTCAACCCTGTTTGGGTTTCCGGGTTAAAGGGTAATAGCTCCTTTAACTTCGGTTAGTTTCTTCAGCTGTGAACCGTGAACTGTGAACCCTTTAACCCTAATTTTTAATTCTTCTGGCAGATAAACTCTAAAATTTCAAGACTTACCCGATCGGCTGTCCTGGCAGACTCCGGGCTGAGCCCCTCGCCGAATCCAAAATCACTCCCGTGTATCGAAACCAGCCAGGCGGAAGCAGCACGACTGTAAAGCGCCTGCATAAGGCCCAGGAGGAAGGCCGGATCGACATGATGGGTCAGATAGGGAAGCACCTGCATTTCAGGGTAGAGCCGGCGCCATTTCCGTCCGCCCTCCGGGTTGTCGATGGTCGCGTCAACAAACAGGATCTGATCGGCCTCCCGCAAATCTTCAACCAGATCGGCCCCGAGCTGGGGCACTGCCAGAAGGCGCACCCCTTTTTTCTGTTCTAAAGCCCCTTTCAGTTTCTCCACGACATAGGGACCAATGCCGTCATCCCGGCGCTGCCGGTTCCCGTATCCGACAATCCAACACGCCTGTGCTTCAAGGGTCGACACGGCTAATCCCTCCGCAATTCATGCAGAATCTCGCCGCTATGGCCGAAAATCTGGATTTTCAACGCCATCTGGCCAAGGGCATGGGTAGCACATGACAGGCAGGGGTCATAGCAGCGGATCGCGCCTTCCACACGGTTTAGCAGCCCTTCCCGAACATCGCCCTTGTGGATATATTCCTTGGCCACCAGCTCAACCGATCGATTTATGGCGATATTGTTGTGGCCGGTGGCCACAATCAGGTTGGCCTTCTCAATAGCCCCGTACTTGTTGACCCAGTAGTGATGGATCAAGATTCCCCTGGGCGCCTCGATGACACCGACGCCCTCGGCATTGGACGGGTTCGTCGTAATTCGGATCTCAGTCCCACAAACGCGTTCATCTTTCAGGATTTCCTCGGCTCTTTCCAGGCAATTCAGGAGTTCGATCTGGCGGGTGTAATGATACAGCAGGGTGCAGCCCCAGAGTCCGTCCCGGGTCAGGGCCAGGTAGTTCCTGAACTCTTTGTCCGCCCGAGGGGTGCTCATGCCGTCAGCGGCATTCAGCCTTGCCAGGGGTCCCACCCGGTAAGCGCCCTGGGGATACCCTTGGCTTTTGTAAAATGGAAACTTCATATAAGACCAGGGTTCCACATGCTCCCCGATAAATGTCAGATAGTCCTTGGGTTCGAATTCAGCCAGCACCTTCCTGTCGGGGTCTGCGATCCGAATTCTGCCTTCGTACATGTTGGGGCATCCGTTTTCATCCATGAGTCCCACATAATTGGATCTAAAATTGGCAAACCGTTTGACTTCCGCCAGATTTTTCTCTCCCCAGCCTTTAACAATGTCCAGAGCCGTTTCACAGGTGCTGTAAGCTTCGGCAAAACCAGCCAGCAGCCGGTCGCGGTCTTCACGGTGCAGGGTATTGGTGACCCCTCCCGGAATGGCGAATGCGGGATGGACTTTTTTGCCGCCCAGGGCCTTGATGATCTCCTGGCCGAACTTTCTCAATTGGATGCCCTTTACGGCGATTTCCGGAAATTTCGCCACCACTCCCACCACATTGCGCTGGGCCGGATCCGAATCCCATCCCAAAAGGAGATCAGGACTTGCCAGGTGAAAGAAATGCAGGGCATGGGACTGAATGAATTGTCCCATGTGCATTAATTCTCTGAGGAGTTTGCCGGTTGCGGGAATTTCGATCCCCAGGACGGCGTCGCAGGCCTTGGCCGATGCCAGCTGATGGCTGACCGGACAGATGCCGCAGATCCGCTGGGTGATGATGGGCATCTCTTCAAAAGGCCGCCCCTCGCAGAACTTTTCGTATCCTCTGAACTGGGTTACATGAAAATAGGCATCCTGCACCTCGCCGGCTGCATCGAGGTTGATGGTCACTTTCCCATGCCCCTCCAGCCGGCTGATGGGATTGATGGTTATCTTTCTTAGAGTCTTCATATCGGTCGTCTCCTCAATCAAAATGGATCAGCTCTATTGGAAGAACCGGCAGCCGTCCCTGTAAGATTTCAGTTAAACTATGTGCAATGGCTTCCGGCGAGGGCGGGCACCCCGGTACATATACATCCACGGGGACCACCTCATTTACCGGGAGAACCTTGTCCAGCAGAACAGGAAGTTCTGCATGAATGGGCAACACGCCGTTCACCGTGCTTTCGGTCTCAATATAACCCCGCCTGAGAATTTCTTCCGTGGGAATCCAGTTCCGCATCGTGTTGACCCCTCCGAATACCGCGCAATCTCCCCAGGCCACAAGAATCTTGCACTTCTTTCTGAGGTGATGGGTAATTTCCAATTGTTCCTGATTCCCGACGCCGCCTTCGATAATTCCGACCGTTACTTCCGGAAAATCAAAATCTTTAAAATCGGTAATGGGTGTCACCGTTAATTCGATTTTACCCAGGATATCCACCAGGCTTTCGTCCAGATCCAGAAAGGACATATGACAGCCGGCGCATCCCTCCAGCCACACGGTTGCTACCTTCGGTTTTGCCATGAACGACCTCCATTGTTAACAGCTAAAAACTGTTTGGTTAAGCAATTCCTATTTTTTGATTTCGTGTTCGGCCTTTTTGGAAAGGTTTTTCCAGGATTGATACTCCGGTTTAAAGCCGACGCGTTCAGCCAGATTTTTGAATATCTCCCATGAATCCATTACCCCCGCCGGCGCCTGCAGCGTTTTTTGCTTATAGGCGGTTTCATGGCCCTCCACGGAAGTAAAGGTTCCTTCCTCCTCCAGCCATGCGGGTTTGGGGATCAGTGCATCGACCTGGTCGGCCAGGGATTCAGGAAAGTAGGGGCTGATCGCCGCAACAAAGCCTGCGCTTTTGAGTCCTTCCAAAGCCGCAAGATACGAATCGTCCGGTTCGCCGAGAAGGACCAGGCCCGCTTTCCATTTGCTTTTGCCGGGTACTTTGTTCGAAGATGAAATTCCCATCTTCCAGGCGCCGGCGCTGTTGCCGCGGGGTTTTAGGATGATCAGCCGCAGGGTGTTGTCCGGATAAAGCCCCTTCTGCTTTGCCAGACTCGCGATATCAGCCAAGACGGCGGGATCCTCAAGACCGGTAAGTTTTTCGCCCACGACAAATAAGGGGTTTACCGAATCGGAAAAGGCTTTAACCACTTCATGAAAAGCCTTGACGGCATCTGCATCAAGACCCGCCTTCTCCAGGAGTTTACCCCCATCGCCCGACCCCTTTATGCCGGCCTTCAGAGCTCCTATCAGCAGGGGCAGCGCCCCATCCGCCACGGGAATATAATACGTAGCATAGGGTTGAATCGGATCCGTCTCCCCCAGAACAGCCACTTTTTGACTGCGTTGCAAGATCCCCTTGCCCAGGAGGGTTGAAATCATCGGCTGGCTTTGGGAGGGGGCTGCGCCCAGCAGCATGACCATATCGGCTTGCGGGATCATTTTCCATGAGGCTTCCCTGAAAGCTTCCTTCCCTTCCTTATAGACTCCGGCAACGGTCCTGAAATGGGCCCCGTCAAAAGTGTCCACATAGACAGCCGAGCATCCCTGCGTCATGAAATCTCTGAACAATACCAGTTCTTCATTGGATGCCGCACTGGAAGCCAGCCCGAATATGGCTTCGCCCCCCTCTTTCTTTTTAACGTCATTCAGCTTTCCGGAAACCAGTTTAAGAATTTCATCCCAGGTCGACTTTTCCCAGGTGCCATTGCCGGAACGCACCATGGGACTGTCCAGGCGTTTTCCCGTATTTTTCAATGCTTCAAACCGGCCTTTGTAGCAGAGCTGGCCCCGATCCGGACGGCCGTTATCCCCCGTGAGCTTGCCTTCAATGTTGAGCAGGTTATTGTCCTTGACAAAGTTAACGGTCGGACACAGCAGCCCGCACTGGGAGCAAACGGTATCGAGCGGCTGCCAGTCCTTTGAATGCCCCTTGACCGCATAGTGGCTGCGGTAGCGGTTGACCATCGCACCGGTGGGACACACCTGCATGCAGATGCCGCAGCCGTAGCAGCTGGATTGTTCACGGGTTTCGTCTAAATCCATACCGATGAGGTTTTTCGGTCCGCGGTTCTGGAAATTCAGCACCGACGCGCCGACAATCTCCTTGCAGGCGCGCACACACCGTCCGCACAGGATGCAGCGATTATGGTCGATGGCCATATATTCACTGGTAACATCCGTGGGAAACTTATTAAAGGAAAATGCAACCGTCAGATGATCCATCTGCAATTCATAGGCAAGTTTCTGAAGTTCACAATCCCCGCTCTGGGGACAGAACATGCAGTTATGGTTCCTTTCGGCAAAGATAAACTCCATCATGGTTCGGCGGCATTCAAGGATATAATCATTCGTGGTCACCACCGCCATGCCGCTTCGCACCGGCATCACGCAGCTGGCGATCAGCTTGGGAGAGCCGTCGACTTCAACCACGCACATCCGGCATCCGCCCCAGTTTGAAAGCGCCTCATGCTGGCAAAGGGTCGGAATGTCAATTCCGTTTTGCCGGGCCGCTTCAAGGATGGTCAAGCCGTCATCAACCAAGACCTCTTTGCCGTCTATCGAAAGCTTTACCTTATTGACCTTTGTTTCCATGGTATGTTCTCTCCATTTAAAATATCATATAGTCGTCAAGAATATCTGCCTGGCACGCTTATTCAATCTGGATATCGCAACGCAGGCAGCGGCTCGCTTCCGTCAGCGCCGCTTCCTTCGACAACCCCAGTTCCACTTCCCTGAAATCCTTAATTCTTTCCAGACAAGCCACTTCGGGAATGCAGACACGCGGAATCTCCTCGGTTTCTTCCTCCAAGACCATGGGAATTGGGATTTCCTCTTCCACGGGAACGTAGAGCGCTTCTCCATTTTGCAGGCGAACGGCCGCATCGATCTCGGCGGCGGCATGATGCCCGGCTGCCACAGCGCCGACCACCGTATCGGGACCGGTGACCGCATCGCCGCCTGCAAAGACCATCGCAGCGGCGGTTGCAGTCTTTGAACCCTTTACGACTTCAATGAGCTTTCGTTTGGTCACGCCGATCCCCGCCTGCCCGGCATCAAACGGGAAGATTGCTTCCTGACCGATGGCCAGAATCACCTGGTCCGCCTCCAGACTGAACTCGCTGCCGGTGAAGGGCACGGGTTTTCTGCGACCGCTTGCATCAAATTCACCCAAGGTCATCCGCTGGCAGATAACGCTTTGCAGCCGGCCGTCCGCCCCCTGGAATCGAACGGGGGCTGCCAGATATTCAATCTTGATTCCTTCGGCTTCAGCCGCATGAATCTCAACTTCCTGGGCCGGCATGTCTTCGCGCAGGCGCCGATACAGAATAGTCACCGTTTCGGCGCCGAGCCTCAGGGCCGACCGGGCGGCATCGACAGCGGAATTTCCGCCCCCGACGACGGCAACGTGTTTTCCCACCTTGGGATTTCTTCCCAGATTCACTTCCCGCAGGAACTCGATCGCCCCTTCGACGCCTTTCAGTCCATCCCCCTCTACGCCGGAACGTGCGCTGCGCTGGGCGCCGATAGCAAGATAAACCGCATTGTAGGCTACCCGTATCTCATCCCAGGAGACGTCCAAGCCCACCTTGGTATTGTTGCGAAACTCAATGCCGAGGGCCAGGATGTCGGCGATTTCTTGATCGAGAATCTCCCGCGGCAACCGGTAGGCGGGGATGCCCCAGCGCAGCATGCCGCCGGCCTGCGCATATTCATCGAAAAGGGTGACTGCATAGCCCCGCAAAGCCAGATCTCTTGCCGCCGTCAAACCCGAAGGACCGGCGCCGATGACCGCGATCTTTTCTTTGCGGGTTAACGGCGCTTTTTCCTGGCGCGGCCGGGCGGCATTATCGGTAATATAGCGCTTCAGATACTTGATGCCGACGGCTTCATCCACTGTGGACCGGCGGCACTTGGTTTCACACTTATGGTCGCACACCCTGCCGCAAATTGATGGAAACGGATTGGTTTTTAAAAGGACCTTATAGGCATCTTCCAGGCGATCGGCCTTGATTAAAGCCAGGTAGCTGGGGATGTCCATGTTGATCGGGCAGGCATGCATGCACGGGGTCTTGAAAAAGGCCTGACAGACCACCGCCGGGCAGCGATTTTCCCGAATGTGGGCCTCATACTCCTCACGGAAGTAGCGCAGGGTGGAGAGCACCGGGTTCGGCGCCGTTTGCCCCAGCCCGCAAAGCGCCGTGTTTTTAATGACATTGGCCCATTTTTCAAGTTTTTCGATGTCCCCTTCCTTCCCCTTGCCGTTGCAGATATTGGTCAGGATCTCCAGCATCTTCTGTGTACCCGCACGGCAGGGGGTGCATTTCCCGCAGGACTCGTCCTTGCAGAAATCCATGAAGAACCGGGCCATATCGACGGCGCAGGAGTCTTCGTTCATGACGATGAGCCCGCCGGAACCCATGATGGCCCCGAGTTCGGCGACCTTTTCGTAATCCACGGGCGCATTCAGGTGCTGTATCGGAATCATCCCGCCGGAGGGTCCGCCCAACTGGGCGGCCTTGAATTTCTTGCCCTTGGCGATCCCGCCGCCGATGTCATAAACGATCGTGCCCAGGGGGGTGCCCATGGGCACTTCCACAAGGCCGATGTTATTCACATCGCCGGTAAGGGCGAAAACCTTCGTCCCTTTGCTCCTCGTCGTACCCGCGCCGGCATACCAGGCGGCGCCGCGAAGGATAATCTGGCCGATGTTGGCAAGGGTCTCGACATTGTTCAGGATGGACGGACGCTGCCACAGACCCGAGATAGCGGGGAAGGGGGGGCGCGGTCTCGGCATGCCTCGTTTTCCCTCGATGGAAGTCATGAGGGCCGTTTCTTCGCCGCAGACAAATGCCCCGGCGCCCTTGTAAATCTCCAGCTCGAAATCAAAGCCTGTACCCAGGATGTCCCTGCCCAGCAGACCCGCTTCCCTGGCCTGGTCGATGGCGATATTGAGACGGTGGATGGCAAGCGGGTATTCGGCGCGGCAGTAGATGTAGCCTTGATGGGCGCCGATGGCCTTGGCGGCGATGACCATCCCTTCCAGCACAGCGTGAGGGTCGGCCTCCAGTACGCTCCGGTCCATGAAGGCGCCGGGATCCCCCTCGTCGGCGTTGCACAGGACATACTTGATGTCTCCGGGCGACTGCGAGGCAAATCTCCATTTAAGTCCCGTGGGAAACCCGGCGCCGCCGCGCCCGCGCAGACCGGAGTCCAGGACCTCCTTAACGATCTCTTCGGGCGTCATTTCGGTCAGGGCCTTGGCCATTCCGGCGTAACCGTCGCAGGCGATGTATTCCTCGATGATTTCCGGATCGATGATGCCCCGATTGCGGAGAACGCGGAGATCCTGCAGGGCGAAAAACGGAATCTCCTGCATCGTGGGAATGACCTCGCCGGTTACGGGCTCCTTGTAAAGGAGACGCTCCAGCACCCGGCCCTTGAGTAAATGTTCCTCGACCAGCTCCGGAATATCCCCTACCTGGACCATCATATACATGACGCCCTCGGGATAAACGACCATGACCGGTCCCATGGCGCAGAAGCCGTTGCAACCGGTCTCGACGACCTTGATCTCACCGGCCAACCCTCTCTTATCCAGTTCTGCGAGGAGGGCCTTCTTGACTTCGAGACTGCCCGACGCATGGCAGCCCGTTCCTCCGCAAAGCAGCAAATGTGCGCGAAACACCTTCATGATGGATTTCCTCCTGTATCTTCGAGAATATGGCGTATCGATGCCGGTGCGGCGCCAACCGCCCCCGGGCTATTATACCTATTTTACGATCTCGGCTCCCCGGGCCAGCACGAACGGGGTCTGGATCTCGCCTTCCAGAACGTGGCGCTTGAAGATCTGCCGCATCTTGTTGGGGTTCACATATTCGTATTTGATGGGCTCCTGCCCGGTGATTTCAACGGTTACGAGGGGTTCCCGGCTGCACAACCCCATGCAACCCGATGTGGTAACGGCCACATCGGATACGCCGGTTTCTTCGATCGCGCGCATCAGCGCGTCCATCACCTCGCGCGCCCCCGAGGCGATTCCGCATGTTCCCATGTGGACGGTCACCCGTGCGCGGCGATCCCCTTGACGCAGGGCCGTTTCCGCATGCACCCTGTCCTTGATCTTTTTCAAGTCCGCAATTGTCAGTTTTGCCATCGCTCCCACTCCTTAAATGGATTAAATGTAAGGCTCCAGGATGTCCTTGACCTTGGCCGGTTTGACCCGCCCGTGGACGTCGTTGTCCACAACCATCGCCGGACCCAATCCGCAGGCGCCCAGACAGCGCACCGTCTCGAAAGTGAACCGTCGGTCCGGTGTGGTTTCGCCATCCTTGATGCCGAAAGCCTGTGCCAAGCTTTCCGCAATGCGCTTGCCGCCGCGGACGTAACAAGCCGTTCCCAGGCAGGTCCGGATGGTATGACGGCCCCGGGGTTTTATGGTAAAAAATGAATAGAAGGTAACGACCCCATAGATCTCGCTGAAAGGAATCTTGAGACCGAAGGCGACTTTGCGCTGGATGGCCTTGGGTAGATACCCGATCGCTTCCTGAATCTCCTCCAGAACAGGGATGAGGGCGCCCGGCTTCAACTGATGATGTTCAATAATGGCATCTACGGCCGCCAATTGTTCCGGGCTGAATTCCTGCAATTCATCTCGCTCTTGTGCGACTGAGGTATTCGCTGACATGGGTTTCTCCTCTTGGTTGTTCAGATTTAAAAAAATAATTATTTTCAAAAGGTTCCGGTTTGTCGACCGGCAGGCCGGTTTACCGCTATCCTCTCCCGGCTGCCGCCGTCACCCCATCCCGAGCCTTTCGCCTACGGCGTCTGGCTCCTGCCGGCCGACCCAACCGTGGTGATGATAATTCCTAAGATGGAAATTGCCTTTTCCCTTTCATCGAAATACCATTCAAAAACCATGCCGATCCGGATGCCTTTGCGACTTCGTTTTATTATTATTATAACTTTTTGATATCATACATTAAATTTTTAACGCCGGTGTCCTTGACCCGATACCGGCTCGGTCGCCGGCCGGGAAGTGTCTATTCCTGGGAGACAGCCTGACATGAAAATAAGACCCGGCGGCTTTTGCGTCGCCGGCAGACCTGAACCACTCCCCGGCAACTTCCCCTTGCCCGAAATTATGGACCCGGAAAAATGAACGGGGCCTTGCCGTCTTACCGGACATCCTTTTTTTCAGACCGGTCCCTGTTTTACATTCTGTAAAGAAACCCGACACAACCTGTCGTCATCCATACTCAAAAAAATTTTTAAATAAATATTTATTATTTATTTACAAACGGTTACAATCGAATTCATTCTTGAAACAGGCTGGCACAAACCTTGCTGACAGCATTTACAAACACTCTTGCAAGGACTGCCTGTGGAAAGAAAATACACCATCTTAATTGCGGATCGGAATCCGCATGTGCGTGAATTTTTAAGGCGTGAAATGACGGCAGCGGGATATCGGATTATATTGGCGGATAAGGGCCGAGACGTTGTCAAACAGGTATATCAGAACGCGCCCGTCGATCTGCTGATACTGGATCCTGATTTGCCGGATGTGGAGGAGTCCGCCGTGCTCAAAAAAGTTCGCAACCGTATCCCGACGCTTCCGGTAGTCGTGCATACATTGATATCCGATTATGAAACCCACAAAGACCTTGCAAACGCAGCCGCGTTTGTCGAAAAAAGGGGAAGCAGCATCGAAAAACTCAGAGAGGTCGTTTCAGATATCCTGCAGCAGTCGAGCGTTAGGACGGCAGCAGCATCACCCCATAAAAATACAGACACCGGCGGATCCTAATAAAATGAACCGAAAAGACACCCCCAATAATCTTTATTACCACTCATTGACACGTAAGCTGATCCTCATCGTCATCATTGTTTCCCTTACCCCCATGATTCTGGTCATCGGTATTATTCTGGAACAGTTCCGGTCCTCTCACCATGAAAAAGTCCGTGCCCATCTCAAAGAACTGGTCCTGAAGCATAAGCAGCATATTGACGGATTTTTAAATGAAAAGCTGAGCGACCTGCGTTTTACTTCAAAATCCTTCAGCCTTGATGAACTGCGCAATGAAAACTTTTTGCGGGGGAAATTGACCGAGCTGAAAAGAGAATACAACGCTGTTTTTGAAGATCTCGGCCTGATCAACGCGGACGGTTTTCAGGTCGCTTATGCCGGACCGTTTGGATTGGCAAACGCTCTTTATTCTCAATCCGACTGGTTTAAAAAAGCCATCAAAAGCGATTTCTATATCAGCGATGTCTTCCTGGGATTGCGGGGAATCCCCCACTTTATTATCGCAGTCAAACAGAACCGGCAGGGGGATGATTGGATTTTGAGGACCACCATCGATTTTAAGTCCTTTAACTCTCTGGTGGAAAGCATCCGTATCGGCAAAACCGGCTCGGCTTTTATTTTAAATAAAGCCGGCGAATTCCAGACAACGTCTCAAGCCGATGCCGTCGCTGATAAAGAAACGTACCTGCACTTTATCGATAGCGTTGCCAAAAGCAAAGACGGCATTGATATAATTGAAAAAAAAGACGAGGCCGGCCGGAAAAGAATTTTTGTAGCGGCATCCCTCAAGCACGGGGACTGGCTGCTGATATACCGGCAGGACGCTGCCGACGCCTACGCCGATTTCAACCGGACCCAAAAAATCGCCTTGGCTATTTTTCTGCTGGGCGCGCTGGCCATCATCACCATGGCATTCCTGGTATCGAAACGCATGGTCAGCCGGATTGCCAAGGCAGACCGCGAAAAGGAGATGATGAACCAGCAGGTCATCGAAACCGGCAAGCTGGCTTCCATCGGCGAGCTGGCCGCCGGCATCGCCCATGAAATCAATAATCCGGTCGCCATCATGGTGGAGGAAGCCGGCTGGATCCAGGACCTGCTGTCGGAAGAAGAATTCGGGCAAAGTCAAAACCTGGAGGAATTCAACCGGGCCCTCAAGCAGATCAACACCCAGGGCAAACGCTGTAAGGAAATTACCCATAAGCTGCTGAGTTTTGCCCGCAAAACCGATCCGCGGGTGCACGAAGTCCAGATCAACACCTTGATCCAAGAGGTGGTGGGCATTTCCGATCAGCGCGCGAAATACAGCAATGTAACCATTCATACCGATCTTACCCCGGATCTGCCGCTCACCGAAGTCTCGCCAACTGAATTCCAGCAGGTTTTTCTGAACCTGATCAATAATGCTTTGGACGCCATGGAAAAAAAGGGGGGTACGCTCAATATCAGCAGCCGGCTGGAGGAAGATCGCGTGGTGGTCACTGTATCCGACAATGGGCCGGGAATCCCCCGAGAGTATCTTGCCAGGATATTCGACCCCTTCTTTACCACCAAAGCGGTGGGCAAGGGGACCGGTTTAGGCCTGTCCATCTGCTACGGAATTGTTAAAAAAATCGGGGGTGAAATCGACGTCCGCAGCGTTCTGGAGGAGGGCACGACCTTTGACGTCAAGCTTCCGATTTCTAAAAAAACGGAAATAATAAGCGATGCAAAATGAAAGGAGTATCTTATGCCGATAGCCCATGTACTTCTGGTGGATGATGAAGTCCCCTTTGTAGAGACCATGACCAAACGTCTCGCCAAAAGAGATCTTCAGGTCATTTCGGCCTTTAGCGGAAAAGAGGCTTTGGAAAAACTCAAGGAAATCTCCGGGATTGAAGTGGTCATTCTGGATGTCAAAATGCCGGGGATGGACGGTATTGAAACATTAAGGGAAATCAAAAGAAATTTTCCTTTAACGGAAGTCATCATGCTCACCGGTCATGCCACTGTTGAAACAGGTATCGAAGGTATGAAGCTGGGCGCATTCGACTACCTGATGAAACCCTGTGACATTGAAAACCTTCTCACCAAGGTAAAAGAATCCGCCGCCAAAAAAAGAAGCCATGAAAACAAGATCATCGAAGCGCGGCTGAAGGAAATTACGTCACGGCGTCCCTAAGACATAAGAAAAAATGCGCTGATGTTTTAAAATCCCTCCCGGCCTCCCTTTGCCAAAGGGAGGAGCATAATTTCCCCCTTTTTAAAGGGGGTCGGGGGGATTTCTTAAAGCGGGAGTTTGATAATGTCCCCAGATAAACCGCATCTTATCTCAACAGAACCGATCAGACTGCTGCTGGTGGACGATGAAAAGGGCTATGTCAACGTGCTCAGCAACCGCCTGTCACGTCGCAATATGCTTGTCACCAAAACCTATAGCGGCGAGGAAGCCATTCAGGTTGTTCGCAGCAGTGACTTTGACGTTGCTGTTCTGGACCTGAAAATGGAGGGCATGGACGGTATTGAAGTTTTGAAGATTTTGAAAAAAATGGATCCGAATCTGGTGGTGATCATGCTGACCGGACATGGCTCCGAAGAAGCCGCCCGGGAAGGAGTTGCCGCCGGCGCCTTTGACTATCTGACCAAACCCTGCGAACTGGATGACCTGCTGGCCAAGATCCAGGCAGCTTACAGGAGCCGGAAATCGGAGGAAGGCGGGAATAAGGGACCAGTGGCCGGGGACAAGGGATCGGGGGTTTGATCTTAATTGTTGATTGTTGATTTTTGATTGATAGGTTTTTACAATCGCCAATCCTGAATCATCAATCGACCATCGCCTGACACCTGAATTGTTTAATATACAAAGGAGAATATATGTTTTTAAAGTCAAAAGGATTCCAACTCTTTATCGCGCTTTCACTCGGTATCATCGTGCTGCTGCTGCCCCGTCCGGTGGGTACAAAATTCAGGATCACCGGAGATCCGGGCCAGGTACTATTTGAAAACATCCGTCAGCATTTCAGCCTTTTGACCGTTGAAAAAGATCCGGCCAAGGGGTATATCGTCGAAGCTTTAAATCCGGATTCATCCGGATCAAACGAAGAACTGCTGCGCTCAAAGACCGCCGAGCTTAAAATAAAAGGCCTTGCATATGATTACATCAACGGGCTTTCTCCCAAGGCCAAGCGGTTCCTGGCCGTTCTGGCCGTACTGATCTTTCTTTTTATTTCCGAACCGATCCCCCTTGAAATCACCGCCATCTGTATCGGCGTCTTTTTGGTCGTCATGCAAATCAGCAATGTCAAGGACGCCTGGGCGCCGTATATGCACCCGGTGGTTGTCTTTATCATGAGCTGTTTGATCTTCGCCATCGCGCTGGACAAGGTCGATCTCACCAAAAGATTTGGATATTTTATCATCAAGAAAGCCGGAACCAGCGTCGTGCGCTTTACATTTATTCTCTCCATCGGTTTGGGTTATGCATCGGCTTTTATGCACGATGCCGCCGCCGCTGCCATCGGCATCGTGACCATGCTGCCCCTCATGCGAGCCGCCGGGATCGAGCCCCATACCAACACGGCAAAGTTTATGATGCTCTCCCTCCCCTTTGCATGCTCCAGCGGCGGCATGGGAAGCCTGGTGGGAGGCGGCCGCTGTATGGTGTCGGCAGCGTTTCTCAAGGAATTCACAGGAATAGAGATCACATTTTTTGACTGGATGAAGTATGCCATGCCGGCAGCCCTGTTGACCGTACCCGCGGCCGTGGCAATCGTTTATTTTGTCTTCCGACCCGATCCCAAGTACAAACTTCCCAAATTCGACGAAGAACTTGGCCCCTGGACGCCTATGGAGATAAAAACGGTGAGTATTATTGGAATGACCTTCCTGCTGTGGCTGACCAAAGGGTATCACGGCATCGATTATTCCATCACCGGCATGCTGGGCCTTACGGCCCTGGTCCTTTTCAACATCTTAAAATGGGAGGATATTCACACCAACCTGGAGTGGGGAACCGCCCTGTTTATTTTCGGCGGCGGCATTTCCCTGGGGCTTGCCATGGATTCCTCGGGAGCGGCCGCTTATTTCGCCTACCTCTTTTTTCCTTATGTCCAGGGAGGCGGCTGGCTCCTTCTGTTCATCGGCGTCGGTGTCTTCGGCGCCCTGGTGACCAACGCCATGGCAAATGTGGCGGCGGCCGCCCTGATTCTTCCCATCGTCATCCCCATGGCGCAGCTAGAAGGGGTCAATCCCACCATTCTGGCGCTTTGTCTGGGAATGGCGACCTCTTTTGCCATGCTCCTGGTGATCGGATGTCCGCCCAATGCCATCGCTTACAGCTACCGTTACTTTAAATCGTCCGATTTGACCAAGGCCGGGTTGGTCGCCACACCGCTCCTGCTGGGAATACTGATTCTGGTGGCCGGCGTCTGGTGGAAAATACTGGGATTGGTGTGAACGGTTTGCGAGTTGCGAGTTACAGGACTCAAGTGAAAGCTTATTGCAATGGTTAATGGTATCGCGCGGAGACGCAGAGACGCAGAGAATGGCCCAACATGTCAAAGCGACAATTGCAGCTGATTTGCTTTTGCCGAACATCGCGCACCCGGCCCGGGTGTTTTACTGTCTTTGAAGAAAAATATCCTCAGCGTCTCTGCGTCTCTGCGGGAGAAATCAAAACTTGAAACACAACGAACTGTTAGATAATAACCATCATATGGACACCGACATCCGACTATTGCTGGTTGACGACGAAGCCGACTTTCGCCGGGCGCTGGTCCGGCGGTTCGGGCGAAGAGGGCTGAATCCCGAACAGGCCGGAAACGGACAGGAGTGCCTGGCCGTTCTGGCCGACCATCCGGTTGATGTGGTCGTCATGGACATAAAAATGCCCGGGATGACAGGGATTGAGGTGCTGGCCCAAATTAAGGAGAAGCACCTCCAAACCGAAGTCATCCTGCTGACCGGCCATGCCTCCACCCAGGACGGTGTCGACGGAATCAAATCCGGCGCTTTTGATTACCTGACCAAACCCATTGAATTCGAACATCTCCTGAGCAAAATTCAGCAGGCTTATGAAAAAATACTGCGTGAGGAGGAAAAGCGCAAAGAGGCCGAGTTCAGAGCAAAAATGGAGCAACAGATGGCCGCAGCCGAACGCCTGGCGTCGCTGGGCACACTGGCTGTTGGTGTCGCCCATGAAATCAACAACCCGCTGGCCATTATCCGGGAATCGGCCGGATGGCTGACGCTGCTCCTCAAAAGAAAAGAGCTGGCGGAATCACCCTTTAAAAAAGACTTTGAACTGGCGCTCCAGAAGATCGAGAAGGGAGTCGAGCGCGCCAAACGCATTACCCACCAACTGCTGAGTTTTGTCCGCAAACAGGATTCGTCTTTTTCGCACATAAACCTGCCGGAGCTGGCGGATGAAACCATCGGACTGGTTAGGAAGGAAGCCCTGGACAAAGGGATCGCCGTGGAAGTAAAAGCCGAATCTTCTGTCGACAGTATCTGGAGCGATCCTTACCAACTGCGCCAGGTGCTGCTCAATCTACTGTCCAACGCCGTTCATGCCACCGGAAAGGGCGGCAGCATCACGGTGACGATTGAATCCCTCAAGGGCGGCCTTCAACTGACGGTGCGAGATACCGGCACAGGGATTCCCAGGGAAAACCTGAAACATATTTTTGAGCCGTTTTTCAGCACCAAAAATCCGGGGGAAGGCACCGGTCTCGGCCTGTTTGTCACCCGCGGAATTTTGGGCCGCCTGGGCGGCTATATCGAAGTTGAAAGCAGCCTCGGTCAGGGAGCGACCTTTCGTGTGTGGCTGCCGCAGCGGCATGAACCCCGGATGGAATTGCCGGAAGATACGTATGCCGATATACTACAACAAATAAAAGGAGAATAACTGACATGATCAAAATACCGACCAGGGTATTGCTTGTGGATGACGAAGTTGACTTTGTGGAAATGCTCAGCCTCCGGTTGAATGAGGTCGGTGAAAAGGTAACACCGGCCCACAGCGGGAGGGAATGCCTGGATATTCTGGGACAAAAGGTCATCGATGTCGTCATTCTGGATATCCGCATGCCGGGGATGGATGGGATTGAAACGCTGCGGGAGATCAAAAAAAGATTTCCGCTGGTGGAAGTGATGATGCTGACGGGTCACGGAACCACTGAAACGGCGGTGGAAGGGATGAAACTCGGGGCATTCGACTACCTGATGAAACCGGCCGACTTTGATGAATTGCTGCTGAAACTGGAAATCGCCCGCAAACGAAAAGATGAACAGGAAGAGCGCATCAGAAAAGCGGAAGCCAGACTGCTGCTGAGAAAAAGCGGGGATATTTAGTAAAGAATCCTGGCCCAGGGTGTCAAGTTTTGGCTACCCCCGGAGGGAATTTGTTTGTAATTTGGTCTTTGGAATTTGTATTTTTAAACACAATAATCCAAGGCAAATCCGGTTAACTTTGAACTGACCCTGACGGCTCGGTTTTCTATGCTGGAATAAAATTAATGCAACCACCGGGAATCCATAAAAGAATTTTCATCACAGTGACCATTGCGACGCTTGTCCTTTTGGCGTTCGCCCTGGTGATGGGCTTAAAGTCAACCCGTCAGACGCGTGACCTGGTTACCGAACAGTTCAACCAGCAACAACTGATTATTGCCCGCAATGTAAGTCTTTTAATTGAAAGAGAACTGGACTTTTTAAAAAAGGAAATTAAACTCTTAAGTAAAGATATTTCCGCTGAACCATTTGAACCGACGGCCAATCTGGAAATAATCCAGAAAAGCTTCCATCGCGTCATTGAAAGCGGTGTTTGGCGCATAGAAGTCGCCGATCTTCACAGCCGCAACAGCTATCGCTACTTGCCGTACAGTCGTTGGTCTGTTACCGAAGATGCCGATGACATTCAAATCAAACTGCCGACATCGGATCAACCGGCCGGCAGCGATGCTGTCATATCGCAACCGCAAATTAAGCCGCACGGCATCATCCTCACCCTCGCTTTGCCGCTTGCCGGCGATGCATCAAAACTGTTAATATTCAACGTTAACGTTTCATGGTTGCTGACTCCCTTTCTCAGCAGCATCCGTTCCGGTAAAACCGGCTATGCCTGGGTAATCGATCAAAACGGAATCTTCCTTTTCCATCCTGTTTCCGATTTTGTAGGGAAAAACGCCTCCGAAGTTAGAAAAGAAAAAGACCCCAGTTTATCCTATAATGTTATCAATTTTATTCAGCAAGAGAAAATGCTCAAAGGCTTGGAGGGTGTTGACTGGTATATTTCCGGCTGGCACCGCGGCATTATCGGAAAAGTCAAAAAGTTGATCGCCTATACCCCCATTGCCGTATCCGCTAATCCGCCCCAGCAGTGGTCGGTGGCGGTGGTCGCCCCCGTTGCAGAGGTTGAAGGCGCCCTGAAAAAAGGAGCTTTATGGCAATTGCTGCTGCAGGGGTTCGTTCTGTCCGTCATTCTGCTGGGCGCCGGCACAGTTCTGTTTGTTGTCTTGCGGTGGTCGCGAACCCTTGAAAAGACGGTTGCACAACGAACCGCAGAGCTGAAAAAATCAGAAGAAAAATACCGTTCCCTGGTGGAAAGCGCCGAGGACTTTATCTTTACGGTGGATGCTGACGGCCGGTTTCAATCCATGAACAGTTTTACGGCCAATTTCTTCGGCGGCTGGCCTGAAAAGTTTTTGGGCAAACCCCTCAACAGTTTATTTCCCGATGAAATCACCGAAAAGCAGGTTAAACTGGTACGCCAGGTCTTTACGCTGGGAAAAAGCGCCCGGGATGAATTTAAAATAAACTTGGGCGAGACTGAAATTTGGCTTAGCGCCAATTTCATGCCCATCAAAAATGAAGCCGGCGAAACCGGATCGGTCTTATGTATCGCCCGTGACATCACCGAAAGCAAAAATCTGGAGAACCAGTTGATCAATGCCGAAAAACTGGCATCACTGGGGACCCTGGCGGCCGGAGTCGCCCATGAAGTCAATAATCCTTTAGGCGTTATTTTAGGTTTCTGTGACATCCTGCTGCGCAAAACGGAAAAAAACTCGCAGAATTACGAAGATCTGAAGACCATTGAACGGCAGGGGTTTCATTGCAAGGAGGTTGTTGAAAACCTGCTGAGTTTCGCCCGTTTTGGGGAAGGCGACTATGAGTATTCGGATCTCAATCATTGTCTGACGGAGATCATCAAAGTCGTGCGGCATAACCTGGAGATGAATAATATCGAGCTGATCACCCGGTTTGCAGACAATATCCCGCTGGTGAAAGGAGAATTTCGACAACTGCAGCAGGTCTTTTTAAATCTGATCAACAATGCCGTTGCGGCCATAGAGAACGGCGGCGTCCTGCAGATTAAAACAGATTTTGAAAAAGGCAGCCGCAAAGCCGTTGTTCAATTTCAGGACGACGGCATCGGTATTCGTCCCGAAGATATGGATCATATTTTCGAACCCTTTTTTACAACCAAGCCGGAAGGGGCCGGAACCGGACTGGGCCTGTTTGTCAGCTACGGCATTATTTCAAAGTACGGCGGCTCCATTGATTGTGTCAGCGCCACCGAAACCAACCTCGGCAAAAAAAAGGGGACGCTTTTTACCATTAAATTGCTCACGAAACCGCGGGAGGAATAATGGTCGGTAAAATTTTAGTTGTCGACGATGAAAAAGACATGCTGCTGCTGCTGCAGCGGATTATTTCCGAAGAAACCGACCATGAATTGCACACCGAAACCAATCCATTCCGCGCCCTTGATTTGTTTAAAAATAATCATTTTGATCTGGTGATAACCGATTTAAAAATGCCCAAAATGGACGGCATCAAGCTGCTGGAAGAGGCTAAAAAGATCCGGCCCAAGACCTCGGTGGTCATCCTGACGGCGTTTGCCACCATCGATACTGCGGTGGAAGCGATCCGAAAAGGCGCTTATGACTACATCACCAAGCCGTTCCGGCGTGAACGCATCCTCCTGACCATCGACAAGGTCATGAAATGGCAGCAGATGGTCAGAGAAAACCTGGAACTGCACCAGGCCCTGGCGGAAAGCGGCCAGTTCTCTTCTTTGATCGGTTCGACCCGTGTGATGGGCAGTATATTCGAACGCATCCGACAGGTCGCACCCACCATGGGAACCGTCCTGATAACAGGACCCAGCGGGACCGGCAAGGAGCTGGTGGCCCGGGCCATCCATCAGCACAGCTTACGCCGAGCCAAAAATTTTATTACCATCAACTGCACCGCCCTTCCGGAAGAAGTGATCGAAAGCGAGCTTTTCGGACATGTGAAAGGCGCCTTTACCGGCGCCTGGAAGGACAAGAAGGGACTGGTGGAAGAAGCCCATGAAGGCACGCTGTTTCTGGACGAAATCGGCGACCTTTCAACGCGTTTGCAAACCAAACTGCTGCGGCTCCTGCAGGAAGGCGAATATAAGCCGGTGGGCAATGTCAAAACGTTCAAGGCGGATTTGCGCTTTATTGCCGCCACCAACCATGATCTGGCCGCCGACATCCAGGAAAAACGTTTTCGCGAGGACCTATACTACCGCCTGAACGTCATCCGTTTTGATCTGCCGCCTCTTAAGGATCGAAAGCAGGACATCCCCCTGCTCTGTTTTCATTTTCTGAAAAAATACACCCGCATCAATCAGAAGGATATTGGCGACATCTCCACTGCCGCCATGCAGGCGCTGATGGCGCACGACTACAAAGGAAACGTGCGCGAGCTGGAGAATATCATTGAACGCGGCGTCATTTTCTGCCGGGGCGACTCGTTGGAACCGGACGATCTCTCAATTGAAAGCGCCCAAGATCACCTGGCGCCGATAATGGCCCCGAAAATGGCGGACATCTCCTTTAAAGAGGCCAAAGACAACATGATCCAACTGTTTCATAAGTACTATATCGAAGCGCTGCTTCGCAAAAGCGGCGGCAACATCAGCCGGGCGTCTGAGATGGCCGGGATTCAAAGGCAATACCTTCATCGGCTGATGAAGGAAGCAGGGGTGGATGCCGATATGTTCAAAGGTGGAAAGGACATATGATCGGAAGCACTTAGTATCTTAATTAATCGTCTCGAAAGAGTATTGACACATTCGTAAAAAGTCCCAAATCCCGTCATGCCTGCGTAGGAGACTGTGTCGTAATTATAAAAGCCAGAGATCCAAGATTTTTCGTCATTCCGGGCTTGACCCGGAATCCAGAATGTTTTCAAGTGGGTGTTCATCTGGATGCCGGACCAGGTCCGGCATGACGTGGAGAAAAAGAATCCATTTTAACAATTATGACACAACCTCGTAGGCAGGTATCCAGCCACGCTTTAGCGTGGTGAAATCACTGGATTCCGGCTCTCCGCTACGCGCAACCTGCCCCGGTGAAAACAGGGGGCCGGAATGACATATTTAATTGCCGGGTTAATGTGCTTTGCCATCATCCGGATTCTCTTTTCCTCCGGTGGAGTGGAATATATCGAGAATCGTTCTATTAAGGTATGCTTCTTCCCTGTACGTGAGGAATGCCGAATTAAAAGCCGCTGTCACCTGGGCTATCTTTTCATAGGCATTGCCCACTTCGCCAGAGGATTCCTTCAAAGAAGCCAGCGTTTCCTTCATTTGTTTCAAGATGTCGCCGGGAGGTCTTCCGTCGGCATGGGTCCGAACAAGACCATCGAGAGACTTCAAATCTTCCGCCATACACTCCCTTGAGAAGAGCAAAGACGCCAGATGGGTATTCAGGTAGTGACACATGCTTCCGGCCGCATTGCGCAGGACCCTGTTTCTCTGATCCTCCATGGCTTTGGTGATGTTGTGGGCGAGGCCTTCATAATGAACAAGATCTCCGGCATCATTTATTTTTGCCCGGGCAGTGATCGCCACTTCGACAACCTCTCCCGCCCTGTTTTTTAACCTGACACGCTTGCCCGCAACATAACCCTTCTCCCTGAGCTCGGCAACAAGCTCTTTTCTTTCGGAAGGGTCGACATAGGTTTGCATGATATTGAAACCAAGGGCCTCTTCTCTGGTTTTGAAACCGAGAAGTTTGAGACCGGCGTCGTTGATATCCATGAAGATTCCCTCCGGCGTGACGGCGTAGGCCATGTCGTTTGTGGATTGAAAAAAGCTGCGGTATTTTTCTTCACTCTGCTTCAAGGCGTCCAGAGCCTTCTTCTCTTCGGTAATATCCCGGATTACGTGATCGATTCTACGGACCCGGCCCCCGCCCCCTTCGGCATACACGATCCGGCCTTCATCCAAAACCCATTTGACCCCCTTATTGTTACTGACAATCCTGTAGGAAAGATCTGCAAACTCAAGCTCGGAAAGCGATTTGTAGAACTGTCTGACCTTCTCCGAATCTTCGGGATGAACAAATTCCATGATATGTCTATTTCCGGAGCGAAAGTCCCTGAGTGGTATTTCATAGAGGACTTCGGCCGAAGGGTTGATGGCAAGGATTGAAAGATCATGGGGTGAAACTGAAACGACGACATCATTCATGGAATGCAGGATGCTTTCAAACCTGTCCTTCATCTTCTGGAGCTCGATCCGGGTCTTTCTCCTTTCGGTGACATCCGTGAGAGCTCCCAGTATCGCCGGACTTCCGGCGCATTTGATGACGTTCAC
Source organism: Desulfobacterales bacterium (assembly GCA_029211065.1). NCBI lineage: Bacteria > Pseudomonadati > Thermodesulfobacteriota > Desulfobacteria > Desulfobacterales > Desulfobacterales bacterium. The sequence goes on along the minus strand of JARGFK010000005.1, from coordinate 36,712 downwards.
CTTCATCTCCAGAATGCCGTCTTCTTTAGGCCGCATCATGGTAAAGTCGATCCTGTCGGGAAAACCGCCGGTTGTTATTCTTTCTGCAAAAAACGTCGTTACTGCTTTCCTGTCCGAAGGAACGATCAGTTCCGCAAATTCCGTTTCCAAAACATCTTTGGGGCTTTTCCGGCAGATTTCATAAAAGGCCCTGTTTGCAAACACGATTTTCCCGTCTCTGATAATGACAACACCATCATTGATATGATCTACAATTCCGCGGTAGCCGATGTCCCCATTACAAAAAGCAATTTCTTGCGCATCTGAGGTCGTTCCGTATTTTGCCATCTTTACCTCCGAACATTGTTATATAGAATGTCGTGGTGCATTACTCATCCGTGTTTGTTCAATTCACATGACAGGACGATGCTTTTCTTGAAGCAGCCTTTAGCGTTGCTGTTATAATCAAGTATCAGGATGGGACCATCTCGAAAGGTTGACCGGCCAAAATCAGGCAACGCTTCGTCCTTCGTCCGAGAGCATTACCAATTTGTTACTATTAAATCGGCAATTAAACAGACCCATTCTTCATTACATTTTGTCATTCCCGCGCAGGCGGGAATCCAGTATTATCAACAACTTTTCTGGATTCCGGCTCTCCGCTACGCGCAGCCTGCCCCGGTTAAAACAGGGGGCCGGAATGACATATTTAATTGCCGGGTTAATAACGAACGACTACCGAGTCATTCCCGCGCAGGCGGGAATCCAGTCTATTGACATATATCGAAATACAAATCAATTAACAGTAACATATTTCGAAATCGATATCATCAAATCTTTGGCATTTTTTCATTTTCTATAATCTGTCTCCGAAACTCCAAGCAAAATTGTTCATGCCTGAAGAAATAAGGCAAGACAAATCAGAAAACAAGTGTTGCAGGCGTGCCAAAGACAAGCGAGTGATCTATGGATAACGGTTCCGGAAGACCTCAATCCAGGTGAACTGGCCGGTACCCAGCGACAGTATCTTCACCGGCTGATCAAAGAAACGGGAGTTGAGACAGAGGGGTTTAAAGAGTAAATATCCGACCCCAAAGGAGCCGGCTTTGGTCTAAGCCCAGAGGGCGTGTTTTACGCATAAGTCATTAGCAAAATTCGAAATCCGAATTTGTGCTTCGGATTTTATCTGTTGAGTCTTTTTATACCTTGGATTTTACAAGATCTATGTTATGATTTGTTTCTTTCTCTTGAAAAATAAGCGCGATCTTTCGGGAGCGGTCCTTGCAGACCCAGTTTGCGAAAAGCATCTTCCAGCCGAATCATTCCCACCGGGCGATTGTTGCGAACCACCGCGATCTGGTGGATGCCGTTATTCACCATCAGCTCAACGGCGTGGACAATCTTATCGTTCATCGTTACCGCGGGAGGATACGGCGTGCCTTCTTGATAGGGGACTACTATTTCGATTACTTTTTTTTGGCGCATGGCAGGTTTCCGCTAATGTCAAATGGATAAACAACGGTCGTTTCTATATCTTTGCAAAAGAGGTGCCATTTATTTTAAGCTAATTTTCTCCAGGGTAAATCCGTCCAATTGCTTTTATCAGGCTTAATTTCCCTGTCTTTTCACCACAATCCTGAAAAACGTTGCGATTCGGGAATCGGTGCTAATGATGCATCCGTCTCTTCGGGGTGACACCGGTGTAACCCCCGGGTTGACGCAAGACCCTTGCAAAACGCCCCATAGAAAATCCCCCTTGCCTCCTTTAATAAAGGGGGAATACGCCTCCTCCCTTTTATAAAGGGAGGTCGGGAGCCTGACCGATAACTCCCTCTCCCATCTTGGGAGAGGGTCGGGGTGAGGTTTACCCGCCTACGGCGGCGCCGAAAAAGCGACCAGGGGTGTAACTATCCGAATTTATTTCCCCCCCTCACCTAACCTCTCCCCACAAGGGGGAGAGGAATTATAGGTTATCGGACAGCCTCTCGGGAGGGATTTCAAGAATGCTTGGTTACACGATTTTTTTGGCACATAATTTGCTGTTCTGATGATACCGATCTTTTTTAGAGATATGCTGAAAACTTTCTTGCATTGAAAGTGCTTATAAAATAAATAACCCCTGATTTGTGATGGATGCCCACGTTCTATACAGAGTTGATTTATAGCGAAAGGAGTTGTCATGGAGCCGTTAATGCTTGTAGCGATCATTATCTTTCTGATCAGTATCTTTCTGGTGATCACCGGGTTTATTGATACGGTCATCGCCGCTTTCCTGGGTGTATTCGCCATGATCGTCTTCGGCGTCATGACCGACCTTGATGCCTTCAAGGTGGTGGACTGGAACGTCATTTTTATCCTCATCGGCATCTGGATCATCGCCACCTATCTGGGCAAAACCGGCCTGCCGGAATACATGGCAACCAAACTCCTGATTCTTTCAAAAGGGAATGTGGCCCTTTTCATCACGATGATCGGTACGGCCTCCGGTTTTATCTCGCTGCTGGTGGACAATGTGGTGGTGGTCCTGATGATGGCGCCGGTCTTGTTTGCCGTCAGCCGGGAGTACAAATTCCCGGCTTACGGCGCCATCCTGTTTGTGGGTCTGTGTTCAAATTTCATGGGGACCGGCCTGCTTTTGGGGGACCTGCCGCCCCAGCTCCTGCATTCCGTCACCGGCATTGAATTTGACGGGTTCCTGTGGCATTCCGGCCGACCGTCCTCCTTTTTTGTGCTCACCGCCACCTATGCCTTCGTAATTCTGGTTTTCTATTTCATTTTCGCAAAAAAACTGCGCGGCCAAAAGATGCAGTTTGACCCTGCCGAACAGAACCCAACGAAATACATCAAAAACAATCTCTTTGCCTGGCTGGTCTGCCTGTGCTTTGTCGGGACCATCCTGTCCATGGCATTCCGGCCGGTGTTCGGGGTCCATCTGGGTTGGATCACCCTGTGCGGCGCCGCCATCCTGGTGTTTCTACTGGAAATCTTCAAGAAAAAAGTCGGCAAGGTTCCGACATTTGAAGAAATCCTGGCTGAGCTGGACTGGCGCGCGGTCATGTTTTATGTAAGCCTGTTCGCCCTGGTGGGCGGTCTTGAAAAAGGCGGTGTCATCGAAGCGGTCGCCCACTGGCTTGTTCCTTTTATCCAGTCGAGTCTGGTGTTGGGAACCACCGTTTTGTACTGGGTGTCTGCGGCCATTTGCGGCATTGTCGAGCATGACGCCTATATCCTGACACTGCTCTATGTCATCCGCGATCTATCGGCCCAATCTCCCGACGTCCAGCCCTGGCCGCTCTACTGGGCGCTCTTGTGGGCCGGCACCCTGGGGAGCAACCTGACCATCGCCGGCGCGCCGGCCCTGTTTGTGGCCGTCAACCTGGGAGAAAAAGAAGACGGGCGCAAGGTCCCCCTGAAGGAATTTTTAAGTTACACCGTTATCTATGTCCTCGTCTCACTGGTTGTTTGCTATGCCATCACCATGGCGCTGTGGGTATATCCCTTCATGAAATAGCGCCTCCGCCGACACGCCTTTACCATAGAGGCCTTCCCGTTGTCATAACCGTCCAAAGACAATGGGAAGGCCTTTTCTTATATGGGGCCGGGGAAAAGTGGCTGGATTGATGATTGATGATTGTTGATTTTTACATTAAGAGTTTTCCAATCATCAATCACCAATCATAAATCCCACCCCTGTCCCCTCCGGCATGACGACCGCCGGTCGGCATTGTAACCCCGCAGTTTACAATTTACTCCGGACAAAATCTCAGCGAATTTAAATCCGCGCCAATGATTTATATAACTATCTGAATTCAAACATAAAATTCAAGCGCTAATTGTTTTTTTATTGTTTAAAAAAACATGGCACACAAATTGAATTGATTATGGACGAAGCGATCCTTTGAACAGGCAGTGGTCAATACTTAGAGAGTCGAATGGAGAAAAAATAAAAGTTTAACCAACTTGAAACATACAACAAAACCAAAGGAGGTATTTCTATGGAAAACGTCAAATCAGAAAAAAAAGCTGGCTGGGAAATCGCCCGCGAGCTTGAGGCAAAAAAGCCCACCATAGGCCAAAGAGCCCTTCTGAGCGGCAAACAGGTCCGGATGTTGTTGATGTACTCCTGCGCGTTTATTGGCCTTTTTCTAATTGCAATCTGGCTGGCCGGGAACCCCTTTGAGTTTACGCAAAGGCTCCCTTCGGCTTTTGTGAAAGCCAAGGGATGGATGGGCACCGACAACTGGATGATCATCTGGTGGGTCATTTTAATCTGCGCCTTTTTCGAATACATGGATTCGGCCGGCGGCATGGGTTACGGCACGGCGCTGACCCCGCTGATGCTCATGGCCGGGTTTGATCCCAAACAGGTGGTCCCTTGCGTCATGATCACCGAGATGTTCACCGGGCTGATGGCCGGAGTCATCCATGGCGAGTTTGAAAACGTGGAATGGAAATTCAGCCCCATGAACGAAACCACCAAGCTTGTGATAATCGTGGCCATAATCGGAATGATATGTGTGGGTTTTTCCATTACGGCGGCTTATAAGGTTTTCAAGGTCCATAAGTTCTGGATCAAGCTTTACGTGGCGATGCTGCTGATTGTCATGGGGGTCTGTTCACTGTTGACCTCCAAAACCTATGTTAATTACAGGCCCAAATGGATGTGGATGTTTGCGGCGCTGGCCGGATTCAACAAGGGCATCGGCGGCGGCGGATACGGGCCGGTGGTCACGGTGGGCGGCCTGCTGGCCGGTGTCCCGGTCAAAAGCATGGTGGCGGTCACCTCGCTTGCCGAGGGCGCCACCTGCCTGTTTGCGGTGATCGTGTGGTTTGCGTTGCTCAGCTCCGGTGTGATCGTCGACTACATGCTGCTGCCCTCGTTTGTGATCGGAACGGTGCTGGCCGCTATAGGCGCTCCTTACACCACCCGGGTGCTGCCGGAAAAGTTATGGAAGACCGTGGTTCCGGTTTACTGCTGTATCCTGGCTGTGATCTGCTTCTGGAGGCTGTGGCCTGATATTCAGAAAAGACTCCTTTCCTGACAGGAGATCTTGGGAGCGTCCTGCCGGATCATCGGCAAAGGGACTTGTTGGCGGGTTAACTTCAACAAACAACCGGTGGGCCGGCCTGCAAATATGGGGCCGGCCTACCCAACCCTTTAGTACTGTATGGGGAAAGATCTCATTGACAAAATGGAGTCAAGATGTATAGTAGCGTAATGAAAAGTTCACAATTTTACAATCATGAATCCCCCTTCAAACGCTGGTGGAACAGCCGCAGCTTTATCCAGCAGCGTCTGATCCGGTTCTGCTTTTCCATGCTGGTCATGGTCGTCTGCTTTCCGCTTTATTATCTGGGGCTGTTCGGAGGCGTAGAAGGGCCGTTGAACCCGGCCCGCATCGGCGAACAACTGGCCGGCATGGGGGTTACCCGCACCCATTCCATGCTGCTGTTCCTCTCACTTTTAATCATCGCCGTATCCTGGAACTGGATTTACAACCTGGTCAGCTTGCTGATTGGCGCCCGCCTGACCTGCAAGCGCTCGCTGTCGGACGACGCCGTTTGCGGCGCGCCGGTCAAGCGCAGCAAAATCATCAACAAAAAGACCGGCCGGAAAGTTCCGCAATACATCTGCACTAAAGGGCATAAACGGCCCGATGCCCACTTTCATCCGGTGCGCAAGGGCACCGTCAGTCATAGCATATGGGTTATTTCGCTGGCATTCTGCATCATTGTATTTTTTATGTCATGAAAAAACCGGAAGTAACAAGTCAAAACGCGACTGCCTGCCACAGTCGGCCTCCATGCCGCTCCCTTCTTTCATACGTCTCTGTGAATGCCGGTTTTTTTGTCCTCTGATGCATCAACGCTGCCGCAAAGCAGGGTCTCGAAAAATAGTATGAGAAACTTGATGAATTCGTAAAAAGTCGTATATGCTCTTTTGGCGTCATTCCCGCGAAGGCGGGAATCCAGTGATTCAAAATGGTTCTGGATGCCTGCCTTCGCAGGCATGACGGGAATTAGGACCTTTTACGAATGTGTCAAACTTAATAACCACATTGAAACCGCCGGAATTTCATGCTAAACAATACGAAAAAGGAGCCGTGCCGTGGACAAAAGACCTCACGTCCTGATCGTTGATGACGAAAAGCGCCTTGCCCAGGGCATCGCCAAACTCTTGAACTCAAGAGGAATAGAGGCCCTTGCCGTGTTCAGCGGACGGCAGGCCCTGGAAGCCATCAAAACCGGCAACGAGTTTGACGTGGTGGTTCTGGATGTCAAAATGCCGGGGATGACCGGCATCGACTCTCTCGTGGAAATCAAAAAATTGGCGCCCGGGACCGAAGTCATTATGCTCACCGGCCATGCCTCCCTTGATTCCGGCACCCAGGCCATGCGCTGCGGCGCCTATGACTACCTGATGAAGCCCTGCGACATCGAAAACCTGGTCGAAAAAATCAACGAGGCCTACGAAGTTGAAAGTATCAAACGCCGGCCGGTCCTCTGGCAGCGCAACCTGGTCAAAGATCTTACGCTGTATTCTTTTAAAAAACTGAAACTGGATGACCCCTTAAAAGAAGCCCTGGATATATTCAGCCGCGAAACCAGAAATATGGTGGTGGAAGAGGTATACATTCAGGATCGCGATAATCGATTTCGAGGAACCGTCACCAAACGCGACCTGATTGTCGCGACTGAGGAGGCCCATCCGGGTCGCTCATTTACCTGGCCGGACCTGATGAACAATCCCGATCTGCTTCCTCAAAAACCACTCAAAAGTGTGATGCATACGGTTCCGCCCTTGACCACCACCCCTGACGAACCCCTCACCGATGTGGCCCATCGCATGCTCCAGGATAACGTGCGCTGTATGCCGGTTATTGAAATGGGCAAGGTCATCGGTATCGTCAGACTGCAGGATATTTTCCGGTTTGTGGACCATGAAACAGAGTAAATCAGGAGCCGGGGGTCAGGGGTCGGGGGTCGGAAATGAAGAACAAGTAGGCAATGGACAGTAAGCAGTAGGCAGAAGGCAGATGCTATGGGGCGATTTTAGTGACAAGTTACAGGTGACGAGTGATAAGGCCGAACAGGAGTCGTGGGGATTGGCACATAAAAGGTCAAACCACTTTACCCTGAACCCCGACCCCTGACACCTGAGCCCTCGAATCCTGGACCCCTTTCTTCAGCATCCTCGCCTTCCGGAAAGACAAGATATTCACGCAGGAGATTCTTATGACCCAAGTCGCCGACAAAACATTTTCTTCTCAACAATCGGATTTTCCCTACTTTCGTCGCATATGGAAAAATGTGGTGACGGCCCTGCTGGCGACCTCATTCATCCCCCTGATCGTCATCGGCGGCGGGATGTACCACTACACCTCAACCGTTTTGAGAGAGAAAACCCTGGAAGCGCTGCGCACGGAAGTAACCCATCACAAAAACACGATTGACCGCTTTCTGGCGGAACGCATCATGGATCTGAAACTGCTGTCTAAAAATCTGAGTCCGGAATATCTTGTGCAGCCGGGCGCACTTGAATCCGTTTTTGAGTCCCTGCAAAAAGAACTCCCCTGCTTTCAGGACCTGGGCGTCATCGACGACCAGGGCCGGCATCTCGCCTATGTGGGCCCTTATGAACTCATGTCCAAAAACTACAAGAACACCTTCTGGTTCAAGGCGCTGGAGCGTGACCCCGTATACATCAGCGATGTGTTTTTGGGGTTCAGGAATATCCCTCATTTTGTCATGGCGGTAAAGCAGCAGCGGGGCGACGGGTTCTGGATTCTGCGCGCCACCGTTGATTCGGCTTTCTTCAACGATGTTGTGGCCGAAATCAATCAAACCCAAAAAGGAGACGCTTTTCTGATAAACACAAACGGCATTTTTCAAACAGTCCCCAAACAGGCCGGCCGGCTGATGGGGCCTTCCGATTTTACAAAAATAGAACCCTACCGGGGCCTCCGCCAGCGGGAACAAAACGGTCTGATCAAGGTCATGGTGTGGCTTGAAAAAGTTCCCTGGCTGTGTGTCGTTCAGGTTGAAAAGGAAAAAGTTTTTGCAGACCTTCACCGTATTCGTAATATCGGGATATTCGTGTTTATTCTGGGAAGTATCCTGATTGTGTTCACGGTGCTTCTCACCACCAGCAATCTGATCTCGCGCCTTGAATTCAAACGAAAGAACATCCGGGCGCTGGATCAACGGCTCCAGCATGCCGGCATGCTGGCATCTTCCATGCGCCTGGCTTCAGGTTTATTACTCAACATCAAAGATATGCTGGGAAACATCGATATGGTGGCGCGCTGGATCGAAGAGTTGAGGCAGCAGGATTTAACTCGGCCGGAAAACAAGGCAGAAATTAAAAACAGCCTGGATGAATTACAGTCCCAGGTCGCCGAGAGCCGCGAGTCTATAGACAGGTTTCTTGCCACCACCCGACCGGTGGGACCGTTGATCATGGAAATCGATATCAACGAACTACTTAACAGCCTCATTGAACTCTTTGACCGAGAATTTCATTTTAACAAGATCCGGGTGGTCCGGGACTACCAGGAAACCGCTTTACTCATGCGGAGTGACCCGTCCCGCCTCCGGCAGGTATTTCAGAGCCTGATTTTTAACGCGCTGGCCGCAATCCATCGAGACGGTGAAATTATCTTGAAAACCCGTATCGATAAAGACCGTATCCGGGTTACGGTCACAGATGACGGGCCCGGAATTCCAGACGATGATATCGATAAGATTTTCGACCCGCTCTTTACAACCCAGCATGGGGGCTTGGGCTTGGGACTCTCGCTCAGCCGTAACATTATCGAAAAGCTGGGCGGCCGAATATCCGTCAGGAATGAACCCGGCAAAGGAGCATCTTTTATTGTTGAATTGCCGGCACTGTTTAAATCCGTTATGGAATAAGGATCCGGGCATAGAAGATCCGGTTTTGATTTAAGCCCAGAGGACATGATTTGCGCAAATGCCTTTGACAAATTTCGAAATCCGAATATCGAAATTCGAAACAAATTCAAATATCAAATGCCCGAATGACAAAAACAAAATCATATTCGCGATGGCAGGCACTCCAATTGTTTGGATCATTTGGATTTTGGTCCTTCGGTATTGCCTGCCCTGTTAAATATTTTCGGTCTGGCATCTGATAGGTGCTTTCATCCATGAAGGCGTTTTACTAAAAACTTTTTATGAAGCGCCATTTAACAGGGTAAAGATTTCGAGATTCGTGTTTCGAATTTAAATTTTATAAGGCAGAGACATCTTATCACTGACCTGACCCGGAAGACCCAGTTTTCTATACTGGAATAAACCCACATCATGATCAAAAGAGAAACGATAAAGCAGGCCATTGATGAAATCGCCGCCCGAGATCCGGAAATTGGTTATGCCCTGGATGAAATGCTGGGCATGGGCATGATTGATGCTCCCGCTCCCGGCCAGGAGTCAACCCTTGGCGATGATTTCTACTTTTTTTTTGATGGGGAAAAGGCCCGGGTCAGCCGCTTTCTTTACATCAACAAGGGCTCCGTGCCTATCGAAGAGCGCCTGTTGATCAAATATGGTGAACTGTTAAAGACACAGGAATTGCTTGAAAAAGGCACGTCCATGAATTATCTGGAGGCTGCCGGGGAAATGCGCCTGGCCGGTCTCAGGTTATTGCTGAATCACGAAATCGATTATGCCATTGAGCGAATAAAAAAACAGCTGGTCCGACTGGGCGAACCTTTTCAGACAACGGGTGAAGTGCAAGATTTCACAAATAATCCCCTGGAATATATCTATTCAGGTAAAACTGTAGCTGAACAAAAAAGACGTCTGATTTTTTTTCTAAACGCTCTGAAACAGGACCGGCAGTTGCCAAAAATATCCAAAAACGAAACCGATCCTGCCGTCTTATATCATGGAACCGTCGCTGCGGACATACCGGCTTTTTTTGTACGGTTTCCCTTCTGTCCGGAAAGTTTTTTACAGATTGCCGACATCAATATTGAATTTTTTCATGTCCGCTTTTTTTTAAACCGCCTGATCCAGAATCAATGGCGGCATCTTTATGCCTGCGTGGTGAAAAACAAAATTGTCGGGTTGCTTTATCTTACGTTTAAAGAACAATTTTTCCACAAAAATCTTGAAATCAAGTTTATTGCAACGGCCAGAGCGACTTCGGTAGATGAGATAACGAAAGCAACTCCTTCCATCAGGGGGGTCGGAACGTTTCTGGTTGCCGGCGCTTGGCTTCAATGGAAGACCCGACTGGCCGAAGCCAGAGAGATATTACTGGACTCTGAAATCGGCGCCCGCCGCTTTTATGACGCCATGGGGTTTGTTTCCCGGGGCATGTCCGAATTCATACTGGGAACCCCGCGCGGCTACCTGCTGAACGCCATCGTGATGCTGGCAAACAGCTCCCCGAATATGGACCCGCAAATTTACCGCGAAATCGGAAAGATTCTGCAAAAACAGGTTAAGTCTCTGCGCAGACGCCCAAAAACCGAAAAAGACACGTCCGAAAGAAGCGCTATCATTGAAGCTGCCGGCGAGTTCCTGAAAGTTGAAGCGGCGACCGAATCGGGTGAGGAACTGCTGCGCCTCTTCCACAAATATCGCAAAAAAATACCCGAATCCGACGAATTTCTCCGGATCTATTCCGCCGAGCGAACCCAGGAAAGGGAGGAAAACACGGAACGTGCAGCCGGTTCTCATCACTAAAGACGGGCGCTTTGTAGAGCACCTGGAAAAAATGCCGCATCCGGAAAGCAGTCGGCGGATCAAGGCGACCTATTCTCTTCTGGAAGATGAATCCCTGGTGGGAAAATGCAGGGAGGTATCCCCCCGGCCGGCCACCCCTGACCAGATTGCCCTGGTGCACACCTCCGATTACATCCAGCGGATTGCCGGAAGTGCCGGACGTACGCTCACCTCTTTTGATCTGGACACCCAGGCAACCGAAAAATCATACGACACCGCCTGTCTGGGCGTCGGCGCAGTTTTCAGTCTGCTGGATGAAATTCTGGCCGGAAATGCCAAACGCGGATTTGCCTTTGTGCGCCCCCCCGGCCACCATGCCGAACCGGAAAAGGCCATGGGTTTCTGCCTGTTCAACAATATCGCCGTGGGCGCCCGCTATCTGAAAGAAAACCACGGCATCAAAAAAGTCATGATCGTCGATATCGACGCCCATCACGGCAACGGCACCCAGGCGGTATTCTACGACAGCGACGACGTTCTCTTTGTTTCCCTGCATCAGTTTCCCGGTTTTCCCGGCAGCGGCAATTTCGGCGAGGTCGGCCGGGGCCCCGGTGAAGGCTTTACAGTTAACATTCCCCTGGGAAAGGGCGGCGGCGACCGTGATATTGCCCGCATTATCTATTACCTGATCAACCCCCTGGCGCTGGCGTATGGACCCGAGATCATCCTGGTATCCTGCGGCTTTGACCTTTATTTGCGGGACCGGCTGGGCGGCATGCGGGTCACGCCCGAAGGCTACGCCCTAATCACCTTCTTCCTCCTGAACATCGCCGAAAGCGTCTGCAACGGCCGCATCCTCTTTGTGATGGAGGGCGGCTACAGCATGCAAGGGATTAAGGAATGCGGCCTGCGGGTCATGCAGGAGCTGTGCAACATCCCCACTTTGACACCCAACAGCATCGAAAGAGTGGCCGATGCCAACCCCGCCAAGCTGTCATATCTGAAAAAGGTTTTTGAAATTCAGAAAAAATATTGGAGTAATTTAGGTTGATATAAACAATACACAAATAAAATTTTGAAGACCTGTTTTGCAGGTCGGCGGAAATCTCCCCCGGCCGACAAATCAACCGCTTCCTTTACAAATCTGTTTTTTTTTTATATCATTTGCCCGAACATTGCCGCTTCTCCCCAATTCATCCCGGCCGACAATATGCAGGCAATTGCGCTAAGCAAGGGAGGACACCCGGTTTCACCCTAAACTGATGGCCATTTGGACAGAGGTCCCGCGCACAGAGACCTTTTAAAAATGCCCGATTGCGTTAAAGGTGCCCGATGAAAAAAGCTTTTAAATGGGCCCTGCTGGTCTTTGGTGCTTTTACCGTCCTTTTCCTCGCGGCGGTTATCGCCATCGCATTGTTTTTTGATATTCAGGGACTCAAACCTCATATTGAGCGGCAGCTTTTCGAAACAACCGGCCGCCCGGTTACCCTTAGGGGTGACCTGAAGCTCTCTATTTATCCCTGGGTGGGTCTGTCGCTTTCTGATTTGAGCATCGGCAATCCGTCCGGTTTTGAAGAAAAAGATTTTCTAATCCTGAAATCTCTTGAAGTCCGGGTGAAGCTGCTCCCCCTTTTTAGACGGGAAATCCAGATCAAGCATTTCATCGCAACCTCCCCCCGGATCATACTGGTGAAAAATGCCACCGGCCGGTTCAACTGGAGCGACTGGCGTCCATCCAAAGAGAATACCGTACAATCTGTCCAGGGAGAGCAGACAGCTCCCCATAGGACCGCCTTTAGTCCCAAAAATCTTTTCAACAGCAAATTCTGGCCAAGGTCATTTCACGCCGGTACCCTATCCGTCCTGAACGGATCGATTCTATGGATCGACCACCTTCAAAAAAAAGATCGTCAAATCTCAGAAATTGACATTCACATCAAGGATGCTTCGCTCACACGTCCCATAGACATTCGTTTTGCATGCCGGTTGGATTCCTACCCGCTGACGGGCCAAGGCGCCATCGGGCCCCTGGACAGGGCGATCACCGGCGACTCGCTCCCCCTTGATTTGACATTGCGCCTCCTTGATCAACTGGATATGAATTTAACCGGTCGTATCGATCGTATCTGGACAGGCCCCTTTTTTAATTGTGCGATTCAGGTGCAACCTTTTTCTCCGCGACATTTCATGACCGCCATCAAACAGGACTTTCCCTTTGACTTCAAAGACCCCGGCGCCTTCCGGCAACTGGCCCTTAAGGCCGATCTTGGGGGAGTGGTGAGCAATCTCACCCTTGAAAACGGCGCCTTGCAAATGGACGGCACGGCAATGAAGTTTTCATTGTCCCTCCGCCGCCATCCCCGGTTCCAGGTATCCTTCGATGCCGACATGGACACCTTTGATCTGAACCGCTATCTACCCTCTACGGATCGCAAAAAAAATCCGGCCAATCGCGGCAGGATCTTCGCTGACCTGTTGCGACAGCCCGCCATTGCAGGAACACTCCGGATAAAATCCGTCAATATCGGCAAAAACCGTTTGGCCAATATCCATTTAAACGCCGGCGGCAGCATGGGAAATTATACACTTCGGTTTATTAAAATGGACCTGATGAAAGGAAAAGGAAGCGGCACATTCAGATTCAATTTAAACAAGGCCAAGCCCGCCTTCAAGCTGAAGGGTCTCTTGAAAGGTTTTGAGTCCGACCTGCTGGCGACATCACTCCAACAACAAAAACGCATCAAAGGGCCCATGGACATATCGGCGGATATCACAACGAGCGGGATGACGTTGCCGGAGTGGTCTCGGAATCTGAATGGAACCGTTGCAGTTAAAGCCAACCGGTTGTCCCTCTCCGGACTCGATATCGATGCCATATTAAAAAAATATGAAGAAACCCAGAATTTCGGGCTGATCGGCATCGGCAGTTTTTTTATTATCGGCCCGTTCGGGCCCTTGCTGGCCGCAGCCTATGAAAATGTGGACGCGGCCCTGGCCGTTGGAACCATCGGAGAGGGAGAAAGTCTGATAAAGACATTGATATCGGACTGGCAGATTCAAAACGGAATTGCATCTGCCCGGGATGTTGCCTTTTCTACCGCACAAAACAGAGTTGCCGTAAGCGGTAAAATAAACATTGCCGCCCAGAAATTTAACAATTTAACATTTGCATCGATAGATACAGACGGCTGCATGAAGTTCAGCCAGACCATCCATGGTCCGTTTCATCAGCCCCAAATCGAGAAATCAGATTTTGTAACCAAACACATTTTCGGGCCGTTCCAGTCACTCTACCGGAAAACCCGAAAGCTGGCCGGCGGCGGGTGTGAGCCGTTTTACAGCGGGAGGGTTCCACACCCGGACCGCTAACTCGGTATTTCATGAAAATTTTTAGACTATTTTAAAAAGATCATAATAATTTCCGGGCGAAGGCCTTCCAGTGTTTGACCAAAACCTCGATCTGCCTTATGATGGAGATGAAGGAGCCAGATACCATGAAATATTTGATCCGGTTTTCATTGATGTTGCTATGTTTGTCACCCTTTTATTTTACGGGCCCTGCAGGTGCGCAAGCCACCCCTGCCCCCAAACCGGGAATCGCGAACAGGTTAGACATCATGCTGGTACTGGACAATTCCGGCAGTATGATGAAAAATGATCCTAAGTTTCTGACCCCGGAGGTGGTGACGAACTTTTTAGGCGGCCTTGCTGAAGGGGCCACCCTTGGCATGATCATATTCGACCAGGAGGCACGCCTGCTGGAACCCATCAAGGCGCTGACAAATTCAGTGGAAAAAGCCAAGTTTCTGAAAAGCCTTGAACGGGTCAACTACAAAGGGCGTTATTCCGACAGTCCGGCGGCCATTGAACGGGCGCTGTATGAATTGAAAACCAATGGCCGTCCGGATGCCGCCCGCATTATCATTCTGCTCACGGACGGCATTGTGGACACCGGAGACCCTGCCAAAGACCTGGAAAAGGAACGATGGCTCAAAGAAGACCTGACCCTTGAATGTAAAAAAGAAAAAATCCGTATTTTCGGCATTGCCTTTACCGACAAAGCTGATTTCAGCCTGATTCAGACCTTGGCGTTTAAGACCGGCGGCGAGTATTACCGGACTTTTCAGGCTTCAGAAATTCAAGGTGTCTTTACAAAAATCAACGACGCCATCAGCAAGCCGATGCCCCAACCGGCTTCGGCGCCTGTAGCCGCACCGCCCGAAATTCCCACGGCTGAGCCGGTGGCTGCGGAGGCGGCGGGAACATCACCAAGGCCGGCTGAAGCGCTCTCCCCAAAAGCGGAACCGGCCCCTGTCCCCCCCAAGGCGGAAAACCGGATTTTTGCTTATATCCTGGCAGGGGCGGCCTTATTCCTGGGCGCCGTCATTTTTGTGATCGTCCTGGCCAGAAGATCAAAAACAACTTCGCCGGCTGACCTGTTAAGCGGCCTTAGCGGCCACGCCCTGAAGAAGAAAGCATTCATGCCCCGGGCCGAACTGATTGACGTCAAAAACATCACTTCCCAGGAAACAATTAAAATCGACAAAAAGATTTTTACCATCGGCCGGGATGCCAAAAATGCCGTTACCATTTCAAAAGACACGGTTTCGAGCTTTCATGCCGCCATCGAATACCGCGACGGCTTTTTTTACCTGGAAGATCAGCGCAGCAAGAATAAAACCTTCTTAAACGGCAAGGAAGTTTCGCCCCACAATCCCCTAAAGCTGAAAAGCGGTGACGTCATTTCTTTCAACATATTCAAATTCATATTCCTGCTGCCGGATCTGATTCCGGCCGGCAAAACCGTCATGGACTTCGGCGGAGAATCCGAATTGACCCGGACCCGGGACCTCACTGAAAAAATCCCCGCTTCCCCCGGGAAAGATTCCGGCCTGCCCCAGGCCATGCTCATCGACATTAAAAATGTTACCGGCCGGAAAACCATCATGCTGGATAAAACAATCACCTCCATCGGCCGGGGCGTCCACAATGACGTGGATATACCCAAGACATCCATCTCCGGTTCCCATGCGACCATTGAATACAAAAACGGCAACTTTTTCCTGGAAGACCAGCGCAGCAAAAACACCACCCGCCTGAACGGCACGGCCGTCGAACCTTTTTCTCCCCAGAAGATCAAAAGCGGTGATGAAATCACCTTCGACATTCATAAATTCATTTTTCTGCTGGAACATCAGACCCCCACCGGTGATACGGAAGAAAGTTTATAACTGGAAAGTATTTCATTCGCCGCTGTCACCCTCCGGGTTACATTTTCAACACCCCTTCCCTTGTCAAAATCCAAACCACTTTAACCGAATGATTTATCTGACGATTATCAGCCCTTTTTAGGGATTATCTGCCAAACAAAGGTGACACATTCGTAAAAAGTCCCAAATCCCGTCATGCCTGTGTAGGCAGGCATCCAGCCACGCTTTAGCGTGGTGAAATCACTTGATTCCCGCCTTCGCGGGAATGACGAAAAAGGCGCATTATCGACTTTTTACGGGACCATCAAAGATAAATTTTCCACCGTGTTTTAAGGTCCTTTTTCAAATCTGATTCTGGCACAATTTTTGAATACTATTTGGGTATATCGTTCCGAAAATTTACAACCCGGTCAATGAGGGACCAGAATGAGAAACGGATTTCAAGCGACGGACAACAGCCAGCCAAACGGCAGCGAAAAGCAAAGGAAAACACACTATTCCAGGCTGTTTCGAAGGTTTATTTTACTGACCATCGTCTGTTCGCTGATTCCGCTGCTGCTGGTGGGCTGGGGCATCAACATCCATTATACCCGCTTTTCCAATGAACGCATGATCAATGCGTTTCAAATCCAGGTCGAATATCATCGTAAAATCATCGAATTGTTTTTAAAGAAGCACAGTTCCAAACTTCACCTGATCGCCCAGTCCCATCCAAAGGACTATCTGCTCAGCGGGTCCAACCTCAATAATATTTTCGAAATATTAAACCGGGAGTACCGCTCCTTTACCGACCTGGGCATTATCGGCGCCGACGGTTACCACTTGAAGTATATCGGTCCTTACGACCTCATGCCTAACAACTATGCCGATACGTTCTGGTTCAAGGAAGTGATGGAAAAAGACCTTTTTATCAGCGATATGTTTATGGGTTTCAGAAAAGTGCCGCATTTTATTATCGCCGTTACCCGGCTTGAAAAGGGGGAAAAGTGGATTCTCAGGGCCACCATCGAAACGGAAGTATTCCGCTCCCTGGTTGAAAACGTCCGGATCGGCAATACCGGTGAAGTCTATCTCTTAAACACGAAGGGTATTTTCCAGACCAGCCCCCGATTCAGCGGAAAGATCATGGACAAGGCCCCCACGCCCATAGAAAGCTTTCGAGAAGGAATCAATGTCCGCATCATTGAAAAACATACCGACCACCACGGCAAAAAATACCCGCGCCAGATATACAGTCAAACCTGGTTGAAGGACCCGCCCTGGCTGCTGGTGGTGAAACAAAATTATGACGAGGCCTTCAGCGAAGTCAACCATGCCAATTATGCCACCTTGATATTACTGCACCTGAGCGCCCTCATCATTTTAATCGTTGCGGTTTTTATCACCCGGCACATGATAAGCGTCATCAAAAACCGGGATGATGAAGCCGACAAATTGAACCGGCAGCTCCTGCAAACCAGCAAGCTGGCATCCATTGGAGAGCTTTCAGCCGGTGTCGCTCACGAAATTAATAATCCCCTGGCCATTATTTTAACGGAAAAACAAATCCTGCTGGACATGACGAACGACACCGCCGCCACCACGCCGGAGATCAAAGGGCAGTTGTCGGAATCCCTGGAACAGATCGATGTTCAAATCAAGCGCTGCAAACGTATTACCCATGGTTTGTTACGGTTTTCCCGTCGCACCCAGTCGGTCATTGAAACCATCAACACCAATCAGTTTATAAGTGAAGTGATTGAACTGCTGGAGCGGGAAGCCGGGTCCGGCGGCATCAAATTTTTTACAGATTTTGAGGAAAACCTTCCCAACATTCTGTCGGACCCCTCCCAGCTTCAACAGGTGATGTTAAACCTGATAACCAACTCCATCGATGCCCATGACGATAAGGCCTACGGCAGCATTCATGTTCGTACCCGCTCGAATAATCAACAGGGCGTGGAAATAGTTGTAGCCGATACCGGGATGGGGATTTCTCCTGAAAACATGGATAAGATATTCGATCCGTTTTTTACGACCAAACCGGTGGGAAAAGGAACCGGCCTGGGGCTTTCCATCTGTTACAGCACGATTAAAAATTTAGGCGGGGATATTTCCGTTTGGAGTGAAGTCGGCAAAGGCTCTGAATTCAAAGTTTTCCTGCCTTTCAGTCCGCCGCCGCATTTACTGGAGGGCACGGCCGACAACCCGAAAGACTATCAAATGGATATTGCGACTGTTTCATCTTAAGGAGGAACTGTATATGCAAAAAGGAAAAATCTTACTGGTCGATGATGAAGTCGCCTTTACCACCTCCATGGCGAAACTGCTGCGGGCAAAGGGCTATCAGGTGACGACGGCCGGCACCGGCAAAGAGGCAATTGGTTTTCTTGAAGCTGAAAATTTCGACGTGGTCGTGCTGGATTTAAAAATGCCGGGCATGGACGGCATGGCGACCCTTATAGAAATAAAAAAACTGAAATTGCATACCGAAACCCTGATCCTGACCGGCCACGGATCCATTGATTTGGCCCTGGAATCTTTTAACCTGGGGGCTTACGACTTCCTGACCAAACCCTGCGCCCTGAATGATTTGCTCAATAAAATTGAAGGCGCCGGGAAAAAAAAGGATGTGACCGAGAAAAGAGATTTATTAGACGGGATGATTCGAATCAAGGGGTGATAGACTGGTCGGAATTCACCCGGAAACTAATTTATCCCGTCTGGACAGTAGATAATACCGAGATGAGACTCAAGGATATTTGTCGGCAGACAATTTTTGAATGCAGTTTGCATTACATTAAGGAGGAGATATTATGAAGGGAGCTAAAATTTTACTGGTAGATGATGAGGTCGTATTTACGGATAACGTCACAAAATTGCTGACAAGCAGGGGATACCGCGCCTCTGCCGTCAACAGCGGGGACAGCGCCATTCGTCTCCTTGAAAAAGAAAACTTCGATGTGATTGTGCTGGACCTGAAAATGCCGGGCATGGACGGCCTCGCCACTTTAAAGGAAATCAAAAAAATAGGCCTGTTTACCGAAACCCTGATCCTGACCGGCCACGGGTCGATTGATTCGGCCCTGGAAGCAATCAAGCTGGGGGCGTACGATTACCTGACCAAACCGTGTGAAATTGACGAGTTGGTGGCTAAAATCGAAGGGGCTTGGGAAAAGAAAGACGACCAGGAAAAAAAAGATATCGAAGAAAAAATCCACAAACTGGTGGAATCGCCTGCGTCTGCTTTTGACCTGTTTCCCAAAAACAAAAAGAAACGCTAAAAGTTTCGCTCCGGCGAATGTTGACACATTCGTAAAAAGTCCTAAATCCCGTCATGCCTGCGAAAGCAGGCATCCAGCCACGCTTTAGCATGGTGAAATCACTGGATTCCCGCCGCAGTTTATCCCGCACTTAATGCGGGGCGGAAATGACGATAAAAGCGTATTTTCGACTTTTTACGAGACCATCAATGTTGGCAAGGCCAATTGTTTTCTTTTCCGCAAACGACTTTACAAGCTGTAAAAAATACCGACACCCGCAAGGGATATCCGATTCAGGGCTTCCTGGTTTTTATATGTTTCTATAATTATTTTAAATGGTTATCTGGCAATATGCCGTCTTTTCATTTTGGCATAGAGATTGCTTTTTATGGGGACGGGATCGTTGAAAGCCTTCACGAAACACTTAACATATGAGACCATTGAAAAATGCACAATTTCGTTCAAGTTCAAGGAAGGCGATCCCGCCTCGGCGGGATTAACCACAGGAATACATGGAGTATTTCGAGGATGAAAATTTGAGTCTGACGCAGAAATTGAGCGAAAGGGGGTGTTTTGCAAAGGTCTCAACAGGCAACCACTTGAAGCCTAACCACTACAGCACCATTCGAAAGATCATTCTCATTAGTATGATCCTGGTGCCCTTTATTCCCTTTATTTTAGTTTTGATCACCGGTTATTATTATTTTGCAACCGCTTTGGAAACCAGCAAGATTGCCAGCATGAAGCGGATTGTCAACGATCATCGCCAGATGATCGAGTCCTTTCTGAATGAGCGCAGGGCCGATCTGGAATTTGTGCAAAACGCATACCCGTTTGAAGAATTAGGCCGGCCGCAAACCCTGGCCAGGGTTTTCCAACTGCTCCAAAACAAATCCAATGCGTTTCAGGATCTGGGGATTTTTGACGAATCCGGTGTTCACGTCGCCTATCATGGACCTTATGAATTAAAAGGAAAAATGTATCGCCACACCGAGTGGTTCCAAAACGTCATCAGACACAACTATTATATCAGTGATATTTTTTTGGGATACCGCCAGGTTCCCCATTTTATTATTGCCGTTGTACGTAAGGAAAACAACCGCAAATGGGTCATCCGGGCCACCATCGACACCCTGATGTTCAATGATCTGGTAAAAAAAATACGCATCGGCGCCACCGGCGAAGCTTACATATTGAACGTCGACGGTATCCTGCAGACGGACCGGCGTTCCGGCGGGCATCTGATGGAGCAGGACAGCGGGCACCGGCCCCACCTTGTCTATCATGAAGATATCAGAATTTTCATCGATAAGGACGCTGCGAAACATAATTTCCTGTACGCCACCACCTGGCTGAAAAACTGGCAATGGCAGCTCGTGGTCCGGCAGGAAAAGGCGGACGTCTTTAAAGCACTCAGGACTGCTACCTACCTGATTGTTATTATTTCCGTTGTCGGGGGTGTCCTTATCATCGGGGTGGCATTTTTTCTGACGGATCGAATTGTCAGACGAATGCAGCAGTTGGATGCTGAAAAGGACCAGTTAAGCGAACAGCTCATTCGGGCCAGCCGCCTGGCCGAGCTGGGTGAAATGGCGGCCGGTTTTGCCCATGAAATCAATAACCCGCTTCAGATCATCAAAAATGAGCAAACCCTGATTGAAATGCTGACGGCTGAATTAAAACAAAAAGGCGAGCTGAAAGAATCCGAAAATCTGATTGAAATTGAAGATTCCTTTAAGCAGATTAATCTTCAGATATCGCGCTGTGCTGAAATTACCCAGGCGATTCTCAAGTTCGGCCGAAAAACCGAAGCAGCTTGGCAGGATATCGAGCTGAACAGTTTCATACCCGAAATTACCGCCATGGTAGCCAAAAAAGCGAGCGTCAACGGCATTGCCATCAGGCAGCACATTCCGGATGCCCCCCTCTGTGTTCATGCCGACCCTACCCAACTGCAACAGGTCTTTCTGAATCTTTTCAACAATGCCATCGATGCCGTCATAGAGCGGCATAAAGGCAATGGCGGCGAAATATCGGTAGAGACGGTTGCGACGGATAACAGCCGTGTCAGCATCCGGATCCATGACAATGGCTGCGGGATCAGCCCTGAAAATTTAAAGAAAATATTCTCTCCTTTTTTTACAACCAAACCGGTGGGCAAAGGAACGGGCCTGGGGCTTTCGGTTTGTTTCGGCATCATCAACAACCTGGGCGGATCCATGCAAGTCAGCAGCGATCTGGAGAGCGGAACAACCTTTACGTTAAGCCTCCCCGCAGGCAAGTCATAGCGGGTTTGGAGAAATCAGGCTTCATAAGCCTGGGACTGTTTTTGTTTAATGGAAATAATTCTTATCCGGGAGTAAAAAAATGGAAAAAATGAAAATGATGCTGGTGGACGACGAAGAACGGTTCCTCGTCACCACCAGGAAGTTACTTACAAAAAAAGACATTGAGGTCGTTACGGCGACAAGCGGCAAGGATGCGCTTGAAATTTTGCGGCAAAAAAATATTCATGTGGTTATCCTGGATGTTAAAATGCCCGGCATGGACGGCATTGCCACGCTAAAGGAAATTAAAAGCCGTTTTCCATTGGTTGAGGTCATTATGCTGACCGGTCATGCCACGGTAGAATCCGCCATTGAAGGGCTAAAATCAGGGGCCACGGATTATCTGATGAAGCCCACCGGCATTGATGAACTCATCGGCCGGGCCGAGGAGGCATTTCAAAAACGGCAACGGCTGGAAGAAAAAATCCGGATGGCCCAGACGCGGAAGTTCATGAAGTCTCCCCGGGATATTCTCCGGGAGGCGGAAAAGCCCGAATAGGGACCGGGGGTCAGGGATCGGGTTTCAGGGGTCGGGGATGAAGAGCAAGTAAGCAGTAGGCAGTAGGCAGTAGGCAGTAGGCAGTAGGCAGTAGGCAGTAGGCAGTAGGCAGTAGGCAGTAGGCAGTAGGCAGTAGGC